>CAZJQR010000008.1:0-37313 GCA_964548345.1 uncultured Candidatus Bathyarchaeia archaeon
TGGGAATGAAGCGGCTTATGGCAGACCTGATTCTGGAGCCGTCCAACGTGCTGGAGTCGCTGGTTGCTTTTCGCGACTTCGGGGTTAGGCACGCGGATGTCCCGCTTTTCGTGGGTGTTTCCAACGTGACCGAGCTCTTTGATGCTGATTCTGTGGGCGTTAACGCTTTGCTTGCGCGCCTATCGTCTGAGGTGAACGCGAGCATGTTGTTGGCTACGGAGAAGAGCAGCAAGGCGCAAGGAACCGTTAGGGAAGAAGCAGCCGCGGCTAAAATGATGTTTCTGGCTAAGAAGCGGGGTTCGGTTCCGAAGGATTTGGGCATTGACCTGCTGTTTTTGAAGGACAAGCGTAAGCGTGAAGAGGCGTACGATGAGAAGCGGGAAGCGAGCGCGCAAGTGACCGTGGCTGATGAAGAATCTGAGCAGGCAGCTGTGGACCCGCAAGGCGTGTTCAGGATTACCGTGGACCGTAACGCGGGAACTATTGTTGCACTTCATTTTGCCAAGCCTGAAGCAGAGAAGCCTAGCAATATCGTTAAAGGAGAAACCGCTGAGGCGGTGTACGCCAAAATCGTGGAGATCGGGTTGGTGACGATGCTTGACCACGCAGCTTACTTGGGAAGCGAACTGGCAAAAGCTGAAATCGCCCTCAGAACAGGCAAACAGTACATTCAAGATAGCAAGTTGTTTTAACTGACTTTATTCTGTACGTTTACGTCAGCTTACCGTTGTTATTGCCTGAACTTGGTTGCTTTCCAATGTTTACAAGATTGTTCTTGACAATGGTGTAAATCAAGGGTGCTCCGACCAGCACTGCGGCCACTATCAGGATTGCTCGTTCTATTGGGTAAGCTAAGACGACAAGAGACCATTGTGCTGGCCATGCTTCAGCTAAAATGGTAGGTGGGTTTCCTACCTGTCCAAATACGAATTCGAAGAGAAGGTTGCCTGTAAGATGCTGCATCATCGTTCCAATGAAAGCAAAAATAATCAATCCGATTGTTAGGTAATTTGTTCCTTTAACCGAATTAATTAGTTTTCTTAGGCTACTTGTTTGTTCAGTCGATTCCACCTTGTCTAACTTTTTCATTTGTTTAACGGACTCTACCCATTCGGGTGCTTTTCGCGCCAAAGGCGTAAGCAACACAACGAAAGCCGCTATGTGCATCCAAGCAAACGGAATCGTGATGCTGGTTGCGGGAATGGTTACAAAAAAGCTGGTTAGCGGATGTACAAAGAACGCAGCGAGCAAACCTGCGTTCAGCAAAACTACTGGAAGCCATTTGCGCCTAAAAAGGAAGCCTATAGAAACCACAGCCACGAAATCTGGCAGAAAATCCAGACCTAAGAAAGACACAGTTCTTCCCAAGCCTATGGCCGCGAAGTTACCGATGAGCACGCTTAAACCGCCAAAGTATGGACCAAGTATAATGCCGTATATTAGGGGAAGGAAATCAGAAAAGGAAAGGTACCCACCAGCTCCACCTATGAGCATGCTGAAAGGAAGGAATCTGAGTACGACATAGACTGAGGTAAGGGTGATTGTTAGGGCGATTTGTTTGGTTCTTTGGCTGGTTTTGCTTAGTTCAGTCATCCTTGTGCACCATGCCGTTCGGAACTTTTGTTCACTGCTGTGAAGTTTTTTACACAGCCTAATAAAATTTTCCATAACCAGCCAATTTCTCAAAAGAAATGAATGGAAACTGCTTTTGGCTAAGCTTATTTTCTTCTCTGCTTCAACAATTCCTCTGCCAAATGCTTAGCGTGCTCAGAATATATCAAATCCACAATTTTTTCCCAATCAAAACCAGCCTGGGAATTGTAGTAGGGAAACTCCTCTGGAGAAAACATAACCAGCTTGTCCGCGTCATAAAGAACTCGAAAAGGCAAGGAAGGATTATCTGGATGGTCATGGTGAGCGCCTATAATCCTGCAAACCTCTTGAATGAATCTCTCGTCGCATCCAAGCTGCTTGAGAATAGACGCGGCTATTTCGGGACCTTTCTCGTACTGGTCTTTAATGCTGCTTCCGCCAATGTCATGTAAAATTATCGAAGAAAAAGTCAACTCCTGCAATTCTGCTGGAACAGCAAAGTTTGCCCGAGCTATATCAAAAACTCTTCTGGTATGAGCCATGCCAAAGTCATTCTTCTCCAAATACGGCTTCGTCAACTCAAAAAGCCTTTTAACATCCATCTTCACAAACTCCAGCTTCCTCTCAAAGCCAAATTCGCTCTTCCTTTAAATAGTTACTATTTATAAGGGGGCTATAGACTGCTCCGAGCAACTAGCCCAACGCCAGCGCAACCCTAAAGCAACGCGCAGCCCTGGGACATTCTGCGACTTTTCAAGACTTTCAGCGACAGAAAAAGACACGCAAAAACCCCGCTTCACAACCAAAACAACAAACAGGGCTTAAAACACAAACAACCAACACGATAAGGGGGGTATAGACAAATTTCACAAATCAGCACCAATGATGTCCAGTAGCTCTTTAGCGTCTGACGGAGAATACCCAGAATAGTACTTGCTGAAATACCCGAAAACCTCAGTTTCCTCCTCCAGAAAAGGCGTAAGCTTCTCCGCCCAAGCGTTTATCTGCACTTTCCTGTCTACCTCTATCCTGCCCAAAGTGCCTTTAACCCGTCTTCGGTCTCCAACCCACCGCACATAAATGAAATCAGAAGTCACCTCGCTGATCTGCGGCATAAAAGGGCTGTCAACCCACGCCAACACCACATTATTATCCCTGAGAACCGAGTAAAAATCGTGATTCAGCAGCTTCCTGTTCCTAACCTCCACCGCATAACGATGCGTTTTAGGCAAGGTCTGCAGGAAATCGCGCAACAGAGGAACATGCTTGGTTCCGAAAGCGTAGGGAAACTGAAGCAGCAACGCACCAAGCTTCTCCTTTAACAGTCCCACGCGTTCCAGAAAGACGTTGGTTTCTTCCTCACAATTCTCCAGCATCTTAACGTGGGTTATGACCTGCGGAAACTTTAATGAAAACACGAAACCTTCAGGTGTCTGTGCGTTCCAGTCTGCAACGCTTTGCCTTCTCGGAATCCTGTAGAAGGTGCTGTCAACCTCAACCGTGCTGAACTGCTTCGCGTAATAAGCCAAAAACTCCTTCGACGCCAAACCTTCTGGATAGAAGCTGCCTTTCCAGAAACCGTAGCTCCAACCCATCGTGCCCACATGAAGCTTACTCATTTTTTTCTTTCCCCTTAAGCAACAGCCAGCTTTTCTCTCCAGCCTTCTTCAGCCTCACCAGCACATAGCGTCCCTTAAGCTTCTCGCCCTGAACAGTGAACTCTATCATCTTCTCATCCCAAACCTTCGCCTCATAAACGCCCTTATCCCAGATTTCAACGGTGCCAGCACCATACTGCCCCTTCGGAATAACACCCTCAAAACCCGAGTAGCCAAGCGGATGATCCTCAGTTTCCACCGCCAACCGCTTCTCACTAGGGCTTGCAGGAATTCCTTTCGGCACAGCCCAACTCTTCAAAATCCCATCCTTCTCCAACCTCAAATCGTAATGCAACCGTCTCGAGTGATGCTCCTGAACCACAAAAACCCTGCCAGCCCCCTTTTCTCCACCACCAACAGGCTCCGTTGTGACGCTGAAGTCACGCTTGGAACGGTACTCCTGCAACCCACCCTCCACAATCTGGTCCAGAGTACATTCCGAAGGAAGCTTGTCCTCCCGTAAGCCGAGAAAACGCGGCATCCGCAACCGCACATCACACGTAACCGCTTGATAACCCACCTCACAAACCAGCTCAGGCTTAAGCCACGTAACCTCATCAGGAATATCTGGTTCAAAAGGCGCTTTGCCTGTCTTCAGCTGCTGGAACCTCTCCGAAAGTGTCTGCAGCAACGCTTGCGAAAAACCCGTTCCAACCTTGCCCACGTAAACAGGCTTCTCACCATCATAAAGACCAAGCAATAGAGCACCAAACGTCTCTGATCTGGCACCAGAGCCTTTCGTGTAACCGAAAACCACGCAGTCACAACTTCGCAGCTTCTTAATCTTCAACCAACTGCTACTTCTAACACCTGATTCATAAACGCTGTCTTTCCTCTTCGCCATGACGCCTTCCAAGCCCTTCTCCAACGCCACACGGTAGTACGCTTCGCCTTTCTCCTCCACAAAATCCGAAAGCAACACGTGCTTTCCTTCCTTCACGGAATCCTTCAAGATTCTTTTTCTCTCCGTCAAAGGCAAATCAACAAGGCTAACACCATCTTTCTCCAAGATGTCGAAAACCACATACACAACAGGTGAACGCTTCGCCTGCAACTCGATTTCAACGGTTGAAGCAGCTTGTCCTCTTTCCAGCAACTCCTGAAAATCGGGTTTGCCATCTTTCACCACAACTATTTCGCCGTCAAGAACCACGTTGTGCGTTAGCTGAGCCAGCTCTTCCAGCTCGGGAAAATTGTATTTCAACTCTTTCTCGTTACGGCTTCTCAGGCTTAGCTCCTGGTTAACGTAGGCTATGGCTCTGAAACCATCCCATTTAATTTCAAACAGCCAGTCTTTACCCGAAAAAGATTGCTGGGCAAGCCTAGCCAGCATAGGCTTGTAGTTACGGGTCATTTCTTTTCCAGCTGCTTAAGCGTGTCTCTTAGAGCTACCATGAGTCCTTTGACTTCTGCCTCTGCTGGTTTCTCGACAACCACGGTTTCGCCTTTCAGTTTCTTCTTGATGAGTTCCTCGACTTTCTGCTTGTAGCGGTCTTGGTATTCCTTTATGTCGAATTCTCCGGAAAGGTCAGTGACAATTTTCATGGCTATGTCAAGCTCGGCTTTTTCAGGTTCTTTAAGTTTTTTCATCTCTTCGAAGTCTTGTGGGTCCACAACGTCGTAAGCGTACCTGAGGGTTGTCAAGACCAACGAGCTTTTGTACGCGTGCACTAGCGCAGGGTACTCTTTTGTGCGCAACGTGATTCTTCCAACTCCTGCTTTGCCTTTTTGTTCAAGCGCTGTCAGTAGTAGACTGTAGGCTTCGTTGCTTTTGTCAGGCATTAAAGCGTAGGACCTGTCGAAGTAAATCGGGTCTACGGAGAAGTAGTCAACGAATTTGTCGAGGCGAATTCGCTTGTCAGACTCAGGTTTAACAGCGTTTAATTCTTCCTTGTCGAAGATGACGTACTCGTTTTTGGCTATTTCGTAGCCTTTTGCAACCTCTTGCCATGGAACGACTTTCTGGTCTTTGGTGCAGACTTTTTGGTATTTGAGGGGTTGACCATCATTTTTGTGCAGGAATCGGAAGGAGATTCCTCGGTCGTAAATCATGGGGTACAGTTTTATGGGAACGTTGACCAAACCGATTGTGAGACTTCCTGTCCAGATGGGTCTTCTTGGAACATTAACTTGTGATTTTTTCTCCATACTAAATCACTTTCAGTTTCTGCTTGTTCTCTAAAATTTTTTTCCACGGGCCTTTTTCCCGTTTGACCACACTGAAGATATTGAGTTCGGTTGGCTTTATTCCTTTCTCGACTTCACTCCACTCCAACGGCGTTGAAACGGCGGCTTCAGATACGGCTCTCAGACTGTAGGGACATGCCATGGTTCGCCCGCGTGAGTTTTGAAGGTAATCCACGAAGACTTTTCCCAGCTTTTTGGTTTCTGTGAGTTCTGAAACCACGAGTGTCTGTTCTTTGGCTAGTTGCTGCCCTATCTTGTGGACGAAAGTTCTGGTTTCTCGAAAAGCGTATTCTGGAACGACGGGGACTAGCACGTGAAGTCCCTTTTTTCCTGAAGTTTTAACGTAGGATTCAAGGCCTATGTTGTCAAGTTTTTCCTTCAGCAGCAACGCTACGGTGGTTGCATCTTTGTATGTGGCTGGTGGTTCAGGGTCTACGTCGAAAAAGGCGAAGTCAGGTTTGTCTCGGGAACCCGCTTTGGATAGTGGCATATGGATTTCTATGGCTGCGAGGTTTGCCAGCCAAATCAGCGTGTCCAAGTCGTTGCATAAAACGTAGTTTACGTCACGCTTTGCCGTTTCCGAGTAAATCTTCACCGTTTTCACCCATGACGGAGTTCCTTGTGGAGCGTCTTTTTCGTAGAAGCCTTGTTGGTTGATGCCGTCTGGGAATCTGGTGAGAACTATTGGGCGTTCTGCCAAAAAACCAAGCATTTTTGGGGCGATTTTGATGTAGTATTCTATGATCTGGGCTTTTGTGATTTTAAGTTTGGGAAAAATGGTTTTGTTGAGGTTCGTGAATTCCACTTTCGTGAGTTTTTCGCTCATCTTTACGTTGTCACCATAAAGAATGGGTTGTGGACGCTATATGTTTTAATTTTCAAACGTGTGCTTAAGAGTAAGGATGAAAGCCTATATATGCAGGGCTTGCCGTGGTCTTGAATTGTTAAGTAAAAAATAGGCTATATGTGGATTTCAGTCAATATCGGAATACCAATAGTAAACTTTGGAGTATTCGGAAAAACTTAATCTCGGGTTATCATATAGAATGTCGAGTCGTAACCCGTACTTTTCTATTAGCTTGGTCATTTTTTCCCAAATTACAGGAGACAGATTGTCGGCTGACCATAATCCCCAAATAGAATCATTGGGCCATCTCATTCCCCACCCATAATCCTTCGGTAGGACAAAAGCTACCTGCCCTTTTGTTTTCTCATAATCCTCTGGATGCGCGTGAATATGTGCCCAGAATTGTTCCATAGCAGCAAAATGCTCGGGCAAAAGGACACCGTAAGAATTATTTTCTGGATACTTGGGGTAGTTTAGTAAAACGATGTATTTTGCTCCTGTTTCATAAGCTATTATAAAATCCCCAAGTATTTCCGTTCCGTTTGCCAAATACGGCTGATTGCCATAAGTCCACGTTATGATTGCTCCCCAATCTTTCTGCTGCGCCATCGCAGCGCCCCTGCAAAGCCCTATGTGTTGTGGCCTGCTGTGATTCCACCCTAGCTCCACAAAAACCGTGTCGTACCCCGCCAAGTAGTCGAACCAGTAAAGAGCGTAATCAGAAGTATACTTGGAGATGCTGTTGTTCTGAAGAAACTGAAAACTCAGACCTAATGGCAATTGAGTTACGAAAACGTTAGCTGCTTCCTCGTAGCTGGTGACGTTTTCGAACATTCTGGCTCTTTCGCTGAGGGTGAAATTATCAAATAATCCAGTGTCTATCTGTCTGCCTCCCGGCTCATCGTAGATGTAGATTCCTAAAAATTTGTCTGGCCACTTGTCTTTCGCCGTGGACACCCAGTCTCCATGCCAAGAGGTAAGGGGCAGACCAGGGGTAAGAGAGATGTAATCGAAGAATACCACGAAGCCCAAACCCGCTTCTGCCGCGTAATTGCAAACCTCGTCCAACGCGGTTTCGTTAGAGCTTAAGTCCCAAGAATTGACGAGGAAGAAGTTGGTGTATCCTTTAACTTTGTCGATTAGAAGCTTAGCTTCACTAGCTGTTTTCCCACCGAAAGAAACCCCGAAAAACACGCGCGCCTCAGTTGTTTCTGTTAAACTGTAACGCCAAAACGCTATTGGCGAGGCAACAGCGATTACTAACAAGATGACAATTAGAATTAAGCAAATTCGCTTGGTCATTAATACCTAAGAAAGAATAGTGTTTATGGATTTATTAAGGATTTACTGAAACGCCATTTAGATTTAAAACGCAAGCCAGCCATAAGAGAAAGAGAATCTGAAGTGACACCTCCACCTTGTTGAAGGTTCGAGTCCCCCCGTGGTCCACTAAGCGAGTTCTTAATCGAGAAAAGTTTACGAAAAATTAGGGGTGCTGGGTCTTTGGGCGGCGCAATAAAACGAAAGGAGAAAAGAGAATCGTAACTCGATGGCAATCTTCAATCACGAGTTTTTCCAGAGCCCTCTCAGCCCTTCTTCTCTATTCATTTGCATTTGAAGATTTCAAAGTAACAAAAAAAAAGGAAGTGTGTTTTTATGGTTTTTGTTTACGGTCTTAGTGTTTTTTAAGTATCAGTACGCCGACTATGGCGATTGCGACGATGATGAGTATTGTTGAGACGGTGAAGTAGGTTCCAACTGGCGCTTGCGGAACAGGCGTTGGTTCAGGTGTAGCAGCTGGTGTTTCTTCAACGTTTATGGAGGTTACTGCGGATGATGGCCAGTAGGATTCTGACCCTTCGAACGAGGCATAGACAGTGTACAGCCCTGGAACCTCAGGAGTAAATGTAGCACGGAACATGCCGTTTTCGTCGCTTGTGGCTCTGCCGACCTCGTAACAGTTGTTGTTCGGATCAACCACGCTCAAGACCACTTCAACACCAGTAGCGTTTGCTGGGCGGACTTTCTGCATGTACACGTACTCCATCCACTCAGTCATGCTTGCGTCAGACATTGCTGGAACTCCATCTGGAAAACGTGCTATTTGCTCAGGTTGCTTCGTGCCCGCAACCGTATCGATCACTGTACCTTCTACCAGTACGGTGTCGCCGTACATCGAAACCTTCGGTGATGCTGTAACTGTAGTAGCGCTGGGTCCCTTGCCTATAGTGTATATTTTGCCGTCATACAGGTTTAAGTATGTTAGGAAGCCGTCTGCGATAGCAACGGGTGCAAGTGATGTCCCTAGTCCTGAGGAAGACCATGCCAGCAAAGTCCATAGTTCCTTTCCAGTGAAGGCGTCAACGGCGTATACGCGGTATCCTTTGTATAGTGGTTTGTTGGGTGAGTGCTCGCCAGAGATGGCGTAGATTACCCCGTCAGCAACTGCAGCCGCTTGAAGCGGGTATCGTCCCCATGGCGTTTCATCGCCGCTGTTTGTGTTGTTGAATGTCCACAGTAAGGTTCCGTTATTCATTGCGTAGCAAAGGATTTCTCCTCCATAGCCGCTAACGTAAAGATTGCCGTAGGCTGGAAAGCCTTTTCTGCTACTGTAGTATTGAAAAGCATTAAATTCTCCAAGTGGACCCCATAAGAGTGATCCATCGTCAAGGCTGTAGCCCAGTCGCTGTCCGGTCTCAAAGTCTGTCATAGTGAACGTGTGATAAACTGGATCTATTGGTTGCCACGCTAGCATTCTGGTGAGGTTGCCTGATGGCGCTGGATAGTTCTTGATCCACAACAGTTGACCTCTGGATTCTGGTTTGTCACTTATCGCCCACATTGTCCAAGGGTCTGGAGTCGGTCTAGGACTCGAGGTGAGCGCTACGTTGCTGCTTCTGCCGAGTATTAAGTCACCGGGGATTATGCCAACTATGCTTGGATTTTGATTTCCTGTTAAGTCAGCGTTTATCGTCACGTTCCACGAATAACAAGCGCTCGTGCTTGCATCGATTGTCTGTCCCAATGGTCTCCACCCAGGTATTCCGAATACATCTGCCGATGTAAGAATGGCAGCAGTGTTGTTCCATAAAGCCAACCATCCAGAACGCGCTGTAGTATTGTAGTTAAGCACGTAACGTAATATCTCACCCTTGTCCGTGTACACTTCCGTACCTGAAGGAACATGAGTCAAGCTAAAAACGTCTTTTCCAGTAAACGCGTCATAAGCATTCCATGTGCTTCCAACAGTCTGCCACAGTATGCCTGCAGTCACTCCGTGCTGGTCTGGGTTGTCAAGATTATAGAGTTGCGCTTTGCTTGGTGCAGAAACACCGACGCTGCCGAGGTAGTCACTGCTCCATATTTCTTCGCCAGTACGCAGGTCTACTGCCGCGTATCCCCCACCGCTTCCAGCATGATTCAGCGATTTTTGGTAATAGAGTATTCCGCTAATTATTATTGGATTATTGAACCTCGTCTCATATGAGAAGCCTCCGTAGTAGGTTGCACCTGGATCCGTCATTCCGCCAGTCAAGCCGCCTAACTCAAGGGACTTTGACCACATTATATGGGAACTTCTAGGTGCACTGCCATCTTTTTGCCAACGGTCATTAGTAGCTGCTCCGCCTAGCCAGTTTGACGAAATGGAATCCCAAAGGAAATTTTCCCCTTCTATTGGGCGCGTCCAATACTCCGTTGGAAGTGGAATTTCTGGAAGTTTTTCCACTGGTTCCTCCTGCACAGTAAGTGTAGTTGTTGCGCTGCTGGCTAGATAAGTGTCGTTCGTGTACGTATTAGGCGTGGGAGGACCGAAAAGGCTTGGAATTGGATCAGTGTATGTATAAAGTTCTCCTGGAAACTCGAATTTGAAAGTGTACTTGCCGGTCTGAGTAACAGTGTACTGAGTGAACGCTGATGACGTCGGGTCCGAAACGGTCGGCCAGTTTATTGTTTCAGTTTTTCCGTCAGGCTTTGTTATTGTAAGTTTGTAGTCGTGGAATCTAATGTCATTAGCTAAGCTTACACCTGCTATCGTCCGATCAAGCCATACTACGATGAGCACTTGCTGACCGACACCTACGGGATCTGGTGCAACAGAGATAAAGGCGTGTGTTGGAATTTCCCATGGAGGCGTATGAGCGTTGGCATTTGGTAAAGCAACAAGCGAAAAAGTCATAGCAAACAACAGAAACAAAGCAATAGCAGTAGTAGTTTTTTTGTCGTTCAAAAATTGCATCGTTTTATTCTCCTTAAATTTTCTATGAGAATCCAGTCTTTATTACTAATTAAAACTTTGTGGTTTTGTAGGCATCACGACAAACACTCGTTTTCCAAGCTAAAATGCAAAAAATTGTTTTTCATTGGGTTTAATTAGTTGCCCAAAGAGTAACGCCAGCCATGTATACAACAACTAAGTGAAGTTGGTTGCCAACTGTTATAGCTGCGTTGGGTTAGAAGCGCGATGATTGCGTTCGGCTTTTTTGTTGTATCCTGTTACTTTTACCTTTACTTTTTCTCAAGTAAGTTATTGTAGCAACAGCTGTCCCTAACAGCAGCAACAATATAATGTAAGGAACTAACAATTCAAGTTCTCTTTCGGGAAGCTCAATATCACCGACCGACTTGGCAGGCGGCGGGTCAAGATTCTCAACTTTCAAGTTTTTAAAGGCTACGAAAGCGTCGGGGGTGCATGAAATCAGAATTCCGCATTCACTGCTGCCTGTAGCTTCGTCTTTTACAGCTAAATCCTTTAAAAGGGTACCATTCTCACCGCGCAATTCGGCTGTTATTTCGCCCTTAGATACCTCTACAACAACTTTGTACCACATGTTTTCTTGTATACTTCTAGAAGCGTTCATAAACGTTGAATTGTTTTCACTAAACTGATTGTCTACTTGAGACACGCCAGAATCGCTCAAAAGTCTTACGTTCGCACTGTAGTTTCCATTGTTATTCTGCAAGATAAAACCAAACTGATTGGTTACCTGCTCGCTTCCTTGAACCGGCACCACATGCTCAGGCACCTCTATCATAATTTTGTGCCTTTTCCAAAGTATTGCTTGCATCCCATCCGGAATTGTCACAGTCTGTTCGCTACCTGTCATCGTTTGATCGCTTTTCAATATCATGAACTCGCCGCTAAGCGAGATATTTGCTCCTTCCAAATCGCTTTTCAGAAATTCTTTAACGCTTTTGCTCGATGAAGCATGGTAGCCCCCATTATCAAGGTCCCATCCATAGTCAAACACTCTTCCTTCAACCCACGTTGAGGATGGCCCCGCAAAAAACGTCATCAACTCACTGTCTGACCCAGCATAGTTCGAAAAAGTAACCAAGCTTGTTCTGATGTAATACGTCCCAGTTGATGTAACATTCCAAGTTAACGAATAATTTCCGAGGGGGTCTGTATCGGTTTGGAAAACTTTGCTAGAAGACCAATTTTGACTGACGTACATCACGACTTTTTTTCCCGAGTACGCTGGTGAAATTGAACCCGAAATCGTTAGCGACCTCTCATTCTCGGATGCACTTGAGTTTTCCAAAGAAATGGTTATGGATATGGAAGAGGGAATTAAAGGACTGTTTAGACTCGACGAAATAAGCGCAGGTGCTGATTCCACAGAGTTTTCAAGAGGAATAATCGAAGGCTCGACCTGAGCAAAGGATTCGGGTTGGTTCCCTACCTTCCAGTTTCCCGTAGGCGTGCACTCTGCTACCCAGTATGTCTTGTTGTTGTACTCGAAGCCGTCGGGTTCAATCTCCGACGAAACATATAGAGGTTTATTGGGCAAGTACACACCAACATTCATGTGACTGCCAGGCAAACCCCTGTAGACAAGCAAAACAACATCCAAGCCTCCAGCCTTCATAATTGACGCCACAAGAAACGACGATACGTCACAATCTCCCGAATTATCTACAAGAGCCTCAACAGGATATTTACGAGCACTAACAGCGTAAGGGATCTGATGAACCAACGCCAAAACATCATTAGCAAAGTCTTCATCACCACTGGACCCGTTGGGGGCAAGTTTTCGCATGTTTTCTGCGATTGTTCTGACCGCGGCAGGCGTAACAAACTTAGCGTAATCACGTTCACCGTTTACTTGGTGGGTTTCACTACAGTAATAATCATAGAGAGAAGGCGGCACAGACGTATACAACGTATGCGTAGACCGAAATTCTTCATGTTCAACATCAAAAGTGTAAGCGCGATCATAATTGTTTACAATAGAAAACTCGGTGCCAGCGGTCATTCTTACAGAAACAATCAATGACAGCCCAAAAACGATTATCAGCAAAGTCAGCGAAAGCCTCTTTTTCATTGAATCCTCCCTTAAAGTTAAAACGGTTTCTCAGGTAAAAAACGGAAAACGCTCTGACTTTTAAACATATCTTAAAATAAAGATTACATTGGGATGCCTTGCAAAAAGGAGCATCGCCACATTCATACACATCTTCAAACAAAATAAATTGAAAACAAAATTTTCAACCAACCTTTGGTTTTTATCCTAAACCTGAAAGCAACACTTGATAGAATTATTACTAAACAAATAATGTCAGGAGAACTGGCACCCCCCGCAGCTTGGAGATAGCCACTAATTCCCGCGTGCTCATGCATACAGGCGATGGTGCGGAGGGTGGGACTTGAACCCACGAAGGCCTTCGCCAGAGGATCTTAAGTCCTCCCCCTTGTCTTAGGCTTCGGATCTGGCCGCCTATTTAGACCTGGCTCGGGTACCCCCGCACCGACTCTTTACACTTCACGCCTGTGCAGTTTAAGGTTTTTGCATGGATTGTAGGCGCCGTTATGAAGGCTGCAAGCGAAACTGTGATAAAACGAAACTTAAGCGAGACAACAAACGTTCCCGTTCTGAGAGCTATTTATTTTGTGGAAGAAAAGCATTGGAGTACTTTTTCGCGTGTGAGGCACTCTGCAGGTTTCGTGTGAAGCTTGGCGCTGATGCAAATACCTAAGATAATGAGAGCACATGGAATTGGGGGAGACGGCTTGTTGTGGGCTTTTTTGTAGGGTTTTTTGTGACAATGATTTTTGCCGCAGGTTTCGCGTCTCAGGTTTGTTGTGCTTCCAAATTTTAGTTCCTGCCCAGATGAATGCTATTGCCACGATTGCCCCGACGTAATTTACCGGGTTTATTTCAGCAATCGGCTTGTGCCAAACGAAAAAGTCGTAGGAGCTCGCGCGAAAAACCATATGTACACGGCGATGAAGCTTGAGTACCATAAAGCTCGGTACTTGAGTATGCTGGCTTCTGATATGTGAACGCTGAGGTTTCGCGCCATTTGGTGCTTGCGCTTCTTGGGTTACGCCTTCACTTATTGTTCACCAGTAGATATTATCTTGCTAAAATAGGGCAAAAAGCCTTGTGAACTGGCAATAAAAACTTTAACTCTATCTTTCATGTTCCATTGCAGAGCAGAATGCGAGTTAGATAAACGGTGATTCAAACCGCTTTCGTCGGCTTACCTGTTCGACGCAGCTCTGGCAAGCTCACGTGCCCAAGCCCCTATTTTATTCCAATCTCTTGTATCAAGTATTTTGCTGACGTCCAAACCGTTTTTTAGCAAATTCCTTCTGTTGACTCTCACGATTATATCAACTAGTAAGCCGTGACTCTTGCTGAAATCCGCGTATCCGCCGAAAAAACCGTACGAAATGGGGCTTAAACCGTATTCCTCGGCGGTTTTATCTAAGTATTTTCTTTTTGCTTTTTCCTGCGCTTCCTCTTTTTCCCTATCAGCCATTAGGCAGCTAACAAATAAAGCGGTTTTTTTAACACCGAGTGCATGAGCGTTTTTCTTAAGGAAATTCAGACTTTCCTTGGTCCATTTATCTGCTCTTATGCCGCTTCCAACAACAACTAGGTCATAAGGATCAACTGGAGTTTGCTTTTTAGCGTCAACAACATCAACCGTGTAGTTAGCTTTCCTTAAATAATCGCCGATCTTCTCAGCTACGCTTACGGTGCCTCCCCACCTAGAGCCATAAACCACGAGAGCCTTCATACAAACTCACAAGATTACCCTGATGCTAAACTTTTATAACCGCAACTCTTCCGTAAGGACATTTATTAATGCTCTGATTGCCCTAAACAATATCCCTCATAAGTTACGTAAGCACTTTCAGAAAACTAAACTATAAGGGAGCCAATTTAAGCACATAAACCAGAAGAATAACTTCATCGTGGTATGCATTAGAACAAATAAGGGAGCAAGCTCTGGAAAGAACAATGTTTGACCAAAAGAGTTATAGTCCCCTAATCACCATTGACCTAAAAGAACCATAAAGGTATCAGATGAGTAGAATAATAGGGCGGGTAGCTCAGCACGGATAGAACATTACCCTCCTAAGAGCCATAAGATTATTGACCTTAGTGACCTCAACATAGACTTAAGGGAATACAGAGAGTTTTTACTGTCAAAGTTTTCTAGAAGCTACGCATTGCAGATTTACAATAACGGCATAAAATATTTTCACTGCTTAAAGAATCCTCAAATGATTTTCACTCTGCCCACAACCGTTAGAGGCAATGTCTTTAAGGCGATGGCAAACTTGGCTAAGTATCTAGGGAAGTATCAAGAATACAAAATTAGGTTAAGTAACTGTGGAATAAAATGGATAAACAATGATGATGCATTCAACAGCTTCTTAAGAATAGTCAATAATAACCACAGCAATCTAGGAGAATGGTATAGGGCTACTCAAAATATTCTACGAGTTAATGAGAAACTTTGGTTAAGATTTAATCTTTTGACAGGATTGCGCAAGCAAGAATCCATTAATGCTTTCAATCTAACAATTGAGCTATCTCAACAGAATAAGCTTTCAGAATACTATGATGAAGAATTAGGTATTCAAGAGCATTTCAAGTATGGAAGCTTGTTTTTGAGAGTTACGAAAAAAGTCTACATTAGCATTGTGGCTAAGGACTTAATTCAGAAAATAGCAAACAGTCAACCATTAAGTTACTCAGCAGTTAGAAAAAGGCTCACTAGAAACAATCAGAATTTACGGTTTAAAGAATTGAGAAGCTACTTTGCCACTTATCTGCGTCAGCATGGAATCTTAGCAGAATACATAGATTTGTTGCAGGGTCGTTTACTAAATCAGTGTTTGCTAAACATTACCTTAAGATTGAATCCGTTAAGGAGCTAATGCAAAAAGTCAATGCTGTTACCGCCACAATAGAGAGTAGACTGCTCTCTTAACCATCTATATTCTTTCGTTACTTACCAAACTCAAGGAGCCTGAAGAATAAAGCTTGCTCATTAATTCTTTATGTTATGCAATTTTGCTTTCTTTCTTTTCTTTTACACTCGTCACAAAGGTCATAAGCTGGTTTTCTAAAGCGTTTCTTGTAGACCTTCAGTGGATATTGTGAGCAGTTTTTGCACCAATGCCACCTGTCAGGCGGAGCCCCTTGAACATACTCAACCATAACACTCTCCACTGTATGCTCAACCTCCCAAATGATAACTATGTCAATTCTAATATTTTTCAGTTTCCTCTTCTAGAAACTTTGAGATTCAATAATACTTTTTTCACTTCACAAACATTACAGGTCCAGGAACATCTTTGCTATTATTGCTTCGAGTTTTCAGCTTCATTCCATCGGTATTTCTGTCTTTTATTTCTAATCTTTTCCAAGTCACAATTGAAACAGAGACCATTATGACAGGAAAGTAATTCACCACAGGTTTGGCACTTCCAAGTTTTTTCTTGCTCTTCAAGGAATTTTTCCATTCCATTTTCCTTGATGAAAATCAAGTTCTCTATCATACTCATTCTGTAACGAGTCCTGTATCTCCTATCAATGGTTATTAAGTTCTTACAGGGAAAGCTGTCACACTCAAAACAAAAAGTAACCTCTCCTTTTGCTATCTTGGCACAGTGTTTTTTCAAAAAGGCACAGTTCTTGTTTCTGGGTCTACAGCCCACACAGTAGGGCATTCTTACTCCTTTGTTTTTAATGTCATTTCTTTGAGCCAGATAGCTAGCACAAATAGCACAATTCATTCCACAAGGAGAAATTAACTTAGGGTCAATAGCCATTTTCAATTTCTGAACCTAATCTTCTCTGAAAACGCTCACTAATTAATGCTTTTTCACTTCACAAACATACCTGATTCTGGATACTTAAAACTTAAAATGTCGAAGAAATAAATAGCGAGACAACAACCTCTCAAATTTCAAATGAAAATACCTCTTCTTAGGATGAGGAAAAATGCTTGGAGCTGAAATAGCACTCATACTATTTGTTTCGCTAGCATCTGTAATTGCAATTCTATTGCTGAGCTATAGTTACTACAAAAGAGGGAGCCTTAAACAACTAAGAGACACAGAATCTTAGATTGAACAAGCTTACAACGAACTACTAGCCATCTGGGATAGAGACCGATACCTAGAGCATAGAACGATAACTCAGTGGTTGAAAGATTGGTCTCATTTGATACCAATAATATCTAAAAATTTTAGCAGTAAACTTGTAAGTTTAGAATTAAAAACCAAAATCACTAAGCTTTTTTCAGTTTTCCATAACACTGAGGAAGAAGTTTCGATACAATTTTTAATTTAGCCACACATGTAGGTTCTAGCGTGGAGTTTTCTAATGCTAGAATCTGCACTCATCCAATTTCCCAATTAAATGCAGAGTCTATACAATTTCACATTATGTAGCGGTAGAGCTCTAGTTTGGCTACACACAACTTAAACTTGTGTTGTATCTAAGTTTTTCATGGTCTAGAGGCTACAAGCTCTAGTTTTTCCTAGAGTGGTGAACTTAACCAAAATTTGTTAAATCTCTCTAGAGCATTTTGCTCTAGTGTTGCTAGAGGTTTTGCTACACAATATTTCTCTAGAAAACCTCTAGAGTTCTGTTATAAATATTCAAATTTATTCAATTTTGAAACGTTTGCATCTTATACAATACAAAATTTGGTATATAAGTGTTTAGCTTTTCGACCCCATGATAACTAAAATTTCCATGTTTCAACGCATGATTTCATGTATATCCTTATTTCCAGATAGCAATTTTTTCATGGGAATCATATCAATTGACCAAGGACACTAGCCTCTTAAGCTGATGCTCCCTTATTTTTCCATAAAACAACATTGAGCAATCATTGATTGTTGAAGTTTCAAAGTTTCCATTAAACAAAAATCTCTATTAAGAAATGTTCCTGCGGGCAAACAGACACATGCTAGTTCAGGGCATTTTAAACAGTTTATATTGTATATTTGTCCAAATCTTTGATGAAAATAAGGTATTTTATAGCATATGGAACTGTTGAAAGGCATATACACCTTATTCCCCTTAAATATTAACATAGAAAAACGTAAATTTAATCCCTAAAACCCTGATATTTCTTTTTCATAATTGACCTTTCTGTTTATTCTTTTCTCAAATCTTTTCATGCATTCTGGACAGATTTTTTGCCTACGTGCTCTTTCTTTTTGAGTTTGAAAGAATTTTTTGCAGACAGGGCATTTGATATAAATGAGAGGGTTAGGTTCAAGTAGGCTTAGCCTTCTCGTTATCTCAGCTTTAATTTCAGAACCATGCTCCTTCTTCAAGGATTCAGTCAATAATCCTCTAGCAGTTTTCAAGCTTTTATTTCCGAAAAACTTCGTGAAAACACTCGGAATCTTCCCATCAGAATCTATCCTCATTGGCAACATGCTAACAAAGTTTTCCGGATAACTCTTGGACCTGTTCAAGTCTACAACAGCGAATCGCAAATGGTCCCAAGCATGATAACCTCTAGAGTACTCTCGCTCGAATATTCTCAACTCAAAAGTCATATCAATAATCCCTGAGATAAAGATAACAAGCGAAGTTAATCAACATATCTACTCCAGTTTACCGATTTCTACGTATAGATGGATTAGATTTTAATCCCCAAAACATAAATTTTCCTATCTTCCGTTCTACGTCTATTCTCTCTGTTACTATTTCATTTTTTAGTAAAGTTTTCTAGGAGTCTCAAAACTATTCTAAAGGCATAAAAAGAATCCTACGTCACTACTCTATTGATTGCTTAATCACAGACCAATACTTCCTAGCTAAAAACACAGCTAAAACAAAAAACAAAACACCAACAATCACCAACAAAAAATTACCCTCTAAACTAGGAACTGACAAACGCAAACCAGAAAACAAAAACATAAAACCAAAAATAAACAAAACTGTAACAGCTCCAATTATGGCATATTCTTTAGTAATAATAGGCATGCTAACCAACCTTAATATCAGGTTTCTCTCTCAGACATCCTCTGCTTAGTATCTAATGATAATAAGGTTGATTATGGTTTTCACAATTTATCAAAATTTTCTACGCTCAAAAACTGTTCTTTAATGAATTTTGCAGTGGCAAATATGTCAATATAAGCTACTTCACAAATCATGAAAACAAATAGAAGCAATACTGTGCTCTGCTAGTTATTCATTGTTAAGGAGGAAAGAAGGGAGGAATCAGAAGGAGGTGAGTCGAGCTAACCCCTCTCTTCTTTCCTTCTCAACCGTGAATGCAGTGTGAGATAAAAAGATTGTTTTGAACTTGCCCTTTTCTAGAGATTAAAGTGAAATAGCAAAGTTTTCTAGAGGCTCCAAAACTGTTCTGAGATCCCAAAAGCTCTGATAAAGCCTTCTAATTCTCCATTTCTCTAAATTCCCTCTCTGAAATGAGTGGTTGAGCAATAATCTTTAGCAGATCTTTGGGAATACTTCCTTCTTTAACAAGACGAATTCCCCCTTCCTTGATAGCTTTAAAAATTTTATCAGCTTTATCTTTCTTTTTAGATAAGAGGTATGCATGAGGACGTAATACTGAACCAACAAATTCAATACTTGATTTTTGGGAAATCTCTTTCACTATGCGTGTTACTGTATCAAAATTACCTTTCTCCCACCAACCACAAACAGAAACTAAAGCTATTTTCCTAATTTTTACATAATCATGCAATTGGATTTGAGTGTGACCATTTCTGTATCTAAGAATGGGATTCAGCAGGGGCATAAGTCTGTTGAGGAAGTTCTGCATCTCTCCAGGTAGAGGAAGATAAACAGGTATTCCCAATACAAGAATATCGGCTTCTCTAAGTTTGGAGTAAACTGGTTGCATGCTATCATTTATGTAGCATTTGCCTGGATTCTTATACCAGCAATCAAATTCACCTGTGCAGGGATTGACGTTTAATTGTTTGGTGTATAGCAAGTTCACTTGTGCTCCTGCTTGTTTCATGCCATTCATAAAAGGATTTAGAATCATTGCTGTGCAGCCTTTTTCTTTTCTAGCACTTCCGTTTATAACTAGTGCTTTCATCAGAATTTCACTATAGTTTAATTGTATTCTGATTTCTTTTATTTTTTACGCAAGTTTTCTACGTTCCAAAACTGTTCTTTGATGTAAAAAACTGAAACTCAATCTAACTAAAGAGAAGGTATCATGTTCTCCTCTGCATCTGATTCCTTTGACTTTTGTTTAGCCAGATTTCTATTCTTTGCCTCAAATTCAGGTCCCAATGAACAATCTAATGTTTCCTCATACAGCGCGCGCGCTCTGCTATTAGAAAGCGGATTACTAGAAGCAAACATAACATCAGAATTAAGGAATTGAGGTCATATTTTGCTACTTATCTACGTCAACATGGAATCTTGGCAGAATACATAGACTTGCTACAGGGTAGGATTCCTAAATCAGTTTTTGCTAGACACTATTTGAAAGTGTAAGACGTGAAAGAGCTAGTGGCGCAAGTGTTAGCTGTGACTGACGTAATGGAGAATAGCTTACAATAATAACCCTTATTTTCAATCAATTCTCTTCAATACTTCTTCAAGTAGGAATCGTTTTCAGGTACATTTCTGAGCTTTTTCTAAATAATTAGATTTATTATGCTTCACATTTCACGCTAAAATCTTTCTCTTCACTTAATTGTGAAAACCCTTGCAACCTAGCCAGTTTAGTAATTGCGCATTCTTCCTCAGCCCACCACATACACCTTTTAAGCTGACACCCAATTGACATTCCGTCTTTGTACATCAGTGGGCACCTTCTGGTTTTTTTCTTTGTGCCATCATCAAAATAAATTTCAAGCGTTTTCTTCAGACGCTTTGATGCTCCGCTAAGATCATAACCATTCAGAGCTTCAATGATACCTTCAACACGCAACAGATCAGTTAATGTTACCACTCCCACAAGCCGCCCTTTCTCAGACACTGGCAATTTTTTTATATTCCACTTGAGCATAGCTTTAGCAGCATCTCCAGCTGGCATATTCGGAGAGGCAGTAACTAACGGCTTTGACATTACATCAACCACTTTCAAATTCTTTGGGGCTATTCCTTTAGAAACAACTCTCTTCATAATGTCCCTTTCAGTTACTATTCCAACAGGTTGTTCTTCATCAACAATTATAACACAACCGATTTGATGCTTGTTCATAAGCACGGAAATGTCTTGTACCGTATCCTCCAATCTAGCAGTCCTAACCTTCTCAATCATAATATTTTTCAGTTTTTGGGACATTCTTGCCTACGTATCCATTTAACAGTTTGACTGCCCCGCAATCTAAGGTTTGTGAACTGAAAATCCTTACTGGAAATTTAGAATTGGTTCTTGAGCTTAGAAGTATCACATCTTGTGTTTGGAATTTCAAAGATTAGTGCCTTTCTGTAGTACACTTTTATGGGTTATGAATAAAACCTCAACTGATTTTCAATAGAAGTGTTGTAAAGTTAAAACCTAAGCGAAAGTGGAAAAAACATTCCATTCAGTTTTTAAGTTATTATGGGGGTCCCAGATTATCAGAACCATTTCTTTATTTCTTTAACTGCTTTGGATGAATAAGCATTTTTTCTAAGGAGGCACGCTATAGTCTCTTCACATTCCATGCATTCAGGGGGTAATCCTTTGCCATCTTCTTTTTGTCCAAGATAGCCAAACCAGTGTTGGCAAGCTGACTTCTTCTCTTCTCGTATCTCAGCGTAGCAATGAGGACAAAACTTGATTATTTTGGGTTTACCAAAAGCTTTCCCGCAGTCAGGGTTAGAACAGTGAAATTCATTTTTCTCTGTTGTTTTGAGCCTAGACATTTCTTGCATCTTCATGTAATGCTAATTTACTTGGAAAAGCAGTTATTTAGACCTTGATAAGTCACCATAAATATTGATAATCAACTACTGTATACATGTCTAACAAAACTACAGAACAACAATGAACTTGTAGAAACACGACTGCTTGTTTTTTCACTTCGTAAACATTCCAAGAAAACCTAGTGAAGAAAGAAAACAGAAAAAATAATTAAATTAAGACTAAACCTGAATCCCCATATTTCTTAAGAAGAAGAGTAAGATAGTATAAAGAGGGTTAAACAAGATAGAGACCAATCTCTATATAAAAAAGCCAGAAGAATAAAGCAACTAGCCATTTTCAATACTCATTCATTCTAAACTTTGCTCATTAGAAGTGCGTAGTGATATGGTTTGAGGTCTAATCGTTGCTTTAAACTGAATCCAACTGACTTTGCCCAAAATATGATTTGTTCTGGTCTGGGTTTAATATCCATTGGTGGTCCTCTAGGCGTTGTTGGATCATAATTCCAGTGGATAATTCCAAGTCTTCCACTCTGTTTTAGAATTTTGTATGCTTCTTTTAGCAAGTTTGTTGGGTCGCTTGGATGAAGGATATTAAAGAGCATGACAAAATCAACACTTGAATCTTTAAGCCCTGAGCCTTCTGAAATGAAATCACGAAGAATGGGTTTTACATTTGTTAGGTTATGCTTTTTGGCTTTTTGTTCTACAGCATTAATCATTTCGGGTTCAATGTCAAAAGCGTAGATTTTTCCTTTTATCATTCTTGCAGCTGGTATTGTAAATGTTCCATAACCACAACCGAAATCTGCCACATTCCTGGTACATCCGTTTAAGTCTAAGAGTTTGAGTGCTTTAGTTGGATTGAAAAAAGCGCTCCACTCTTTTTCTTCTGGCATACCACTTTCTCTTATCTTCAATTTCATCCCTTCCATTTGTTTACCAGACTTTTACTAATAATCTCTTAACATACAAACACGACTCTTTTTCCCTTCAAACATTCCAAGAATAAAAAGCAGACTACAAAAGCGACTATCGATTAGATAGTGTTGGTTGTCAAAGCTGGAAGATTTTCCAATATCTAACAAGTCTTTTCAGCTGTTATGCTTTTACAGCCATCATGGTGGTAGTTGTTGCAACCTTGTTGAGTGCCCTGATACGCTTAGTTATTATACTCTTAAGGCTGCTAGTGGAATCTCCTTCCACTTTTGCGACAATGTCATAGAGCCCATAAACCATTTCAACTTCTTCCACGCCCTTAACTTTCTTCAATGCTTTTAACACCTCTACCATTGATGCAGGTTCAGTAGTTATAAAAACAAAAGCTATTGGCATCACACAATCCTCAAAATAATTATGCCATTCAAAGTATTTTTCAGTATCGCTTGCTACGAAACTCTGAAATTACCACTCTTCTTTTCACTTCACAAACATTCCAAGCAGATTAGTAATCCCTTTCTCTTTTCCAGACGTTGTAGGGACATTTACTCCAACAATAAGAACTACCCTTATACATGCAATCCCTACATTCAGGATTGCTAAAATAACCACGCTTACTCACAAAACCTTCGCCATAAGTAAGTATGTGCACAGCTGGATTTCTGTCTTTTGATATCAAACGCAAATGAAGGATTCATTACTCTCAAAAGAATCTAAAATCTTTTTTTAACTTCACAAACAATCAAGGAGTCCCATAGAAAAATGACAAGAAGCTATCACGCGGTAAGAATGGTCATGATTCCAATATCTATTTTGATTCATCGTAGTTTTTCTTGAAGAGGGCTTTTTCCACAGTTCTTACATCCAACTGATGTTTCTTTGCTATTTTTCTAAGCTCTAAAAGAACTTTCAGATAATTCGCAGTTCTGAACAAACCTGTAGGCTCTTCCCCAAAAAGCTCCCTCCAAACATGAATATCAAAAACTCCGTAGTCTTTAGGATTAATGAATGTTAAGATTGTACTTGCTAAAGCTGGTCCAACACCGTAAACCTTGTTTAAGGTATGAACTTTGGATGAATCGTTATTTGAAGTTATGCTGAAAAACTGATTTGACATATTTCTTATTTTCTCATCGGTGTTCTTAGCTAATAGACTCAGAACCCTCTTTCTTCTACCCAGCATCTCCTTGAATTTCCAGTCCACTACTTGCTCTAAGTCTTCTCTTGTTATTCTCCTATTGCTTCTAAATCTGGTGCCTAATTCTTGCTCTTTCTGGGTCCACAATGGATGTTCGGAATCGTATTTTTTGCTCCACTTTAAAATCTCTTCTTTGTCCACGAAAAATCACTGTGGGTTTATTATTGATAGATAAATTGATAAGACTTTTCTTGCTAGCAGACTCTATCCTTTTATTTTCATCTTCACAAACATTCTAAACCTGAGAGTGACAGTCTCAACATATTTCAGGCTAACTTTGAAGCCAAACAACATGAACATATATTCCAGCAATAAGCATAATGAAACCTGTCCCACCTATTAGAAGCTGGGCACCGATTCCCATTGGAAGAAAAACTGCCATAAGTATTCCCATAAAGCCTAGAACTATCAATATTGAGGCTGGATTATCTGCAACTACCGTGACCATTTCAGTAAATATGTCTATTATATTTGACATTTCTTATCACCTATACACCCTATGGTGAAATGATGATTAAACTCTTTTAACAGACTCAACTAATAACGCGCGCGCTATATCCTATATTCTCAAGAAGCTCTTTTCTGGGTGGATGTTATCTCATTGACCAAGAACATTAGCTCAATAGGATGATGCTCCATATTTTTCCATGAAAATACATTGACCTATCCTTAATGGTTGAATATTCAAAGTTTCCATGAATGCAGAAGCCTAGATAAGAAATAACCCTGCGGGCAGACAGACACACCACATAAAGAAGCATTTTAAACGGTTTATAGGTTATATTTGTCCGTTAGAAGTAGTGAATAAGGTACATTATTGTATACATTAGATTACATAGATTATATGAGCTTGAAACAAGGTGTTTTATACTGTTTCTCTGCTTTTTGATACTTTGCTCTCAATTCTTTATTGTATTCTGCTAGCGTTTGTCTTTTGAAGAACCAATGCCAATGCCATGAGACCTATGTTTCCAATCATAGACACCCAAGACAGAATGTAAGGATAATTTGGAATCACTGTTGGAAGAGGACCAAGATTAACAACTTGTCCATTCTCGTAGATACCATGGCTTATTTCCACTTGAAAACCTGAAAAACGAATGTGTGGTATCACATAGAACCCTTGCTCCGTATAGCCTACGTCATTTACTTCTGAGTTAAGATAATCAAACAGGTAATCACTAGCAAGAACAAAACCTACACTCAACACTACATTAAAAACTACTATTAACGCAACAAATAATGCAATAAACACACGCAACTTAGACATGAACACACCCATATATGAGTAAGCTCATTCAGGATTTATCTTTTGTCAGTTTTCCTCAAAGTTTTCTAGACGCTCCAAAAAAGATTTCTCAGCCTGCTTAAGAAGGAAAGAAGAGAGAAGTTAGAAGGAGGTGAGCCGAACTAACCCCTCTCTTTTTCCTTTCAACAATGGTTTCAATCGTGGAATAAAAATGTTATTTTGAACTTGCCCTTTTTTAGAGGTCAAAGTGAAAGAGAAGTTTTCTTCGCTCTAAAAGTGATTTAAGATCCCAAAAGCAACCAAAAAGAACTATTTCAGGACCATTTCAAATGACTTCTTTGAAGAGTATCATACATTTCTGGTCTTTTTGAGAAAGGACAAACCTTAACACATATCGAACAACCCAAAGTAGAAAAAAAATAGGGAAAACACTTTGCCTTATCAATACAAGTCCGAGTATTCCCAATCCCTGAAACATTATTAATAGATACGATTCTTTCATCGTATATTGCTTGAGTTGGACATTCTCGTTGACATAACCTGCAAGTTTCACAATAACTCTCAATCCATCTGTGTTCATCATTATCTGTGAACTCAAAGATCTTATTCTCAACAAGAATTGGATATTCTCAACAAGAATTGGAGCAATTCTTTGTCTTTGACCATACTGAGGAGTGATTAGAAGCCCATTATTTCCCTGCCATCCTAATCCTGCTTTACCTGCAAGAGGTGGATTATTTACCAATCCGCCTAATGGATGGTTACTTTGACACCGCACTCCTTTTGAACGAAGCCATCTTGCAGTGTCATTAACTGCAAGTCCAAGTGTTTTGTATACTCTCATGACTTCTTTACCTGCAACAAGGTCTGGCGCCTGATCGATTTTATCTTTTTCCATTTCCTGGATGAAGACCAGAGCATATTTGAATAGGACTGGTCTGTTTTTGAATATCAATTGTGTTGGTAGTTCTGTGAAGCCTATCTTTCCCAGATTCCATTTCTTGCAGTATTCCTCAAGTTCAGTCCACAATCTTTTGTTTGGATAGGTCTTGAGCAGTTTGCTATTCTTTAGAAATTTGAATTTGCTTAACCTGATTTCAGTTAAATAAGTTTCAAGATCTAGGAAGCAATTATCTATTCCTTTCACAATTACTCTTTGAAGTCTAATGAAAGTCCAAAGTAGTTTAATCCTTCTGATTAATCCTTGTCCTTTTCCCATTTGAAGAATACGACTTAGCATGCTCTGACTTTTTTGGTTTGCAAATATAATGTCAAAACCTTGAAACTTTGAATCTGAGTGAGGTTGAATAAATTCTTTTGGAAATTCTAGGCTAAGGTTTAGGTAATTTGCTTCAGCTTTGGTTTGAAAAACACTTCGTTTCGTTTTTTGCTTTGTTGTTATAGTCATATTCCTCTTTTTCCAATTTGAAAGTCTATACTTAATTTCAAACCATAGCTTGACTATAGCATGTTTCTTATCTATAACAATCTTCTCTTTTCTCAATTCAAAATCTATACAAAGATCTCTTCAAAAATCTTTCATCCAAGTTTTCAAACATTTATGTCATTTTTAGCAAAGTTTTCTCTACGCTCCAAAAGTGTTCTTTAATGTTTTACAGCATTTGATTTTTGAAAGGCGTATGCAGCTTATTCTCCGCAATTCATGTAGAAACGCTGAGAGTGAAAAAGTAGAAATTGCTTCCACAAATTCTAAAAGCAAACTGAGACAATATCAATTGTTTTCATTTTAGTTTAAAGGGGGTGAGAGAAGTTGCTTGGGTTATACTATTTTAATTGGACTGGTACAGCTAAAGAGTTAAAAGAATATATTGGAAGGGTCAATGAAATAGCTAATGCGACAGAAGGAGCTAGGTTTAAGGGAGTTTTTGCACCAACAAGCGAGTGGAATGGTGTGTTACTTTTTGAGGGAACAAGCTTTGACAAGATTTTGGGAGTCTATAAGGCGTACTTGAAGAAGTATGGTTCCCATCCTAAAGTTCCAGTGGCGAAGCTTGAGTTGCTACTTACATTTGAAGAAGTCGGTTATCCAGCATAAATTTACTGATGAATTAACGCAATTAATAAGCATCTTTTTCTATTTTATTAACAGCCTTTCATTTTTAGCAAAGTTTTCTAGACGCTCCAAAACTTATCTTAATGAATTGGGTGCTGTTTTCTACTGGTTAAATGGTGTTTCAAAGCATATTGTTTTTTAACAGCATGAATTTCTTTTATGGCAATCGCAATATTCTTTATAAGTGGCAACGTTAAGCAAGGAGCCATAAACTGTATTAAGCAAATGCTCAGCAGAAGAAGTATTAGGAAATACAAGAATGAACCAGTAAGTGAAGAAGCCATAAACAATATCCTGGAGACAGGCAGACAATCACCCTCAGCGACAAATATTCAACCATGGCATTTTATTGTATTAAGAGACCAAAAGGCAAAAGAAGCTTGCTCGTTTGGAGGATTTAACAGATTTACCAAAGATGCAGCTTTCATCATAGTTGGCTTGTATAAGCCCTCAGAGGCAGTAATTGAAAGACTCGCTCTAATGGATGTAACAATAGCTCTTCAAAATATGGTGATAGCGGCTTGGGTTCAAGGGATAGGATCATGTTGGATTGGAGCTTTTGATGAGAGAAAACTTGGGGAAACACTCAACCTCCAAGCAGATTCTAGAATAGTGGGTTTAGTTCCTTTTGGGATACCTGATGAGAATCCAGTTCAACGCAAGAAGCCATTAAATGAGATAGTTCATTTTGACAAATGGTAGCCAGACCACAGTTTTAAAGTCTTTTTCTTCAGTTTTTCGTAAAGTTTTCTACATTTAAGCTTCATGTTAATGCTACAGTTTATAAATATAGAAAAATGTTAAAGTTGTTCTATGTTAGTAACTTGCTACTCCTTTCTTTTCTGAAGGGTCATACCACTTCCAAAGCTCCTTTATCATTCTCTCAGAATACCCTTGTTTTTGGAGCATTGCCCTCAGTTTGGCAGGTGGAGTAGTCTTAGGCATATAGAGAGTTTTTCTATGCAATAAAATAAGTGTTCTGAATGAAAAATCCAAATTATGTATACGTGTTGAACGGGACTACACATGGCTTTGATTTCTCTACGCTCCAAAACTGTTCTTTAATGAAAATGCAACTATGAAAACAAAGCCACTAGGTACAGCTATTCATTTTTCTTTGTTCTATTCTCTGTCTCTAAATCTCTTGCTTCAGCCATTATGGCAACTTCTCTCCAATCCTGTTTCTTGTTAGTTGCATAAATTTCCAATCTTCCTCTCCATCCGCAATCTAAACACTCGTACATTACTGGCAGCCATCCCAAATGTCCAGTCATATCACCACAAGTAGACCTAACCCTACGCAAATTTGGACTTTTACACACAGGACAAACTGCAACATCAACATACTTACCTTTCTTTCTTAACTCATCCAATCTTTGCGTCATTTTCTCAATATTTTTACTGTCAGCTTTCTTTTCCTTCTGAACAAGCTCTTGTTTTTGCTCAGTTTTCTTCTTCGACAATGGGCTAGCCACTCTCAAACATAAAACAAGCTATTTCATTATAAAATTTTCTTGTTTTATTTTTTAGTAAAGTTTTCTAGACGTTCCAAAACGGTTCTTTAGCATGTTTTCTGCTAAGTATGTGTTTTATAGCATATGGAACTGTTGAAGGCATATACACCTTATTTTGCCATAACCAAAACCTGAAACATTGGGCAGTCTCAGAATGTTCAAATAGCATCGTGCTAATGTATTATGAAAGTTATTTTGTGTGAAGTTCTGTTGGGTGGGAAATGGAGGTGAAGATATGACTGAAGAAGAAATTAATGTGTCTGAGAAGCTTCAAGAAATTGGTAAGAAAATAGGCGAATACAAAGACATAGTTGTAAATGAGTTTAAGGACATGGAAGTGGATGTTAGAAACTGGAACTTTGCAGTTGGAAAAGCAGAAGCGGAATACACTTTAGAAGTTAATCTAAAGGTTGCGATAAGACCCAAAAAGAAGCAACAGTAAACTTAGTGAGTCTCGGTTTGAGTTTAGTAATAGAATTCTAGTCTAAATTGAAGCTTTATCACAGGCATTTTTTCATTTTTCAGTAAAGTTTTCTAGACGACCATAATAAGCTTTAAGTTTGCAAGTCTTTTTGGAAAGGTTATCTAAGACCTCAAAGAATTTAATGCTCGCTAAAAGCAAAATTGCCTTAAATACTTGATCTACTATAATAATAGCTGTAATAGACAGAATTCTGGTAGCGAATATTTGCGGAGGGTATCAACCCTTGTCTATTTTATTGCAAATATTGGACAATTGAAAGGAGGCGATTGTAGTATGGAGGGATCTTCAGGAACTATTTATGCAATGCAGCAGCGCATTAGTGCTAAATTATTAGCAACGGGCGCCACTTCAAGAGAAAAAGCTGTAACAGTTCAAGAGGCTAATTTAGACATGCAGGAGATAAACTGGTTGCGTTACATCGCTGGTGGTTTGTTTGCAAGGGTGAAGAAGACAAAAGACAAGCGATATTACATTACAACTTATCACTGAACGTAGAATTAAATTTAATCCAAGACGACTTTTTGTCCCAGCCACACTTTTGTCAGTTTTAGCAAAGTTTTCTAGACGCTCCCTGATTTTGTTTTAATGGTCATTATAAGCATGGTCAGCTCCAAGGGGACCTGCCTAGCTTTAGGCAGTGAGGTGAAACAGCAAGATGAAAATAAAATGTGTAAAACTGCAATGCCCAATCTGCAACAAGTCAGGATCATGTCAACTCTTTATGAATAGACTAGGATAATTGAGATACGCTAGAGTTAGACACTACAGTCACATAGACAAGGAATCAAAGAAGCCACAATTTACTTACTGCAAAATAGAAGACTTACAGACATTGAAAACTTTATTATTAAACAAAGGCATTCAACTCAGTACTGATAAGGCTAAACTTGGTCAAGTAGGTCAAGGGGTGGGTTTTGAATCCCATGACCAACAACTTAAGAGTTTAAGCTTCATTTCCCAAATCAAGGGGGCGGGTAGCTCAGCACGGATAGAGCATCACCCTCCTAAGACCAGAAATGATATTGACCCAGAAGTTTCAGGCATAGACCTAATTGCATACAAAAACCATCTACTCAGCAAATTCACTTCTAGAAGCTATGCTAAACAGATTTTCAGCAATTCAATAAGGTATTTTGACTGCTTAGAGAACCCTCAACAAATAAGTGAGATACCAGCCAGCACTAGAGGTAACGTGTTGAAGGCTATGGCTAATTTATCAAAGTTTCTGAGTGTTTATGGAGAGTACAAACAGAAGCTTAAGAACAGTGGAATTAAATGGCTATCCACAGATGATGCATTCAGCTCATTTCTCCGCATGACTAACAACAATCATTCTAGCTTGGGTGAATGGTACAGGGCTATGCAGAATATTCTCAGGGATAATGAGAAGCTATTGCTGAAATATGCGTTAGTGACAGGTATTCGTAAGAATGAAGCTATTAGGTCATTTAACTTAATTATTGACTTAGCTAAAGCTGGACAACTAGATAGCTACTATAATTCTAACTTAGGAATACTAGAGCACTACAAGCAAAAAGATGCTGTAGGAAATTTCATGTTTCTTAAGCCAACAAAGAAGCTGTACATCTCAATTGTGTCTAAGACTTTGATTGATGAAATAGCTCAGAGCAACAAAGTTTCTTATTCAGCTATCCGTAAAAGAATCACTAGAGCTAAACACAATATTCGCATCAAAGAATTAAGAAGCTACTTTGCTACTTACTTGAGGACTCATGGAATACTTAGCGAATACATTGATTTGTTGCAGGGTAGAATTCCTAAGTCAGTCTTTGCTAAACATTACCTTAAAATTGAATCCGTAAAAGAGCTAGTGAGAAAGGTTAATGCTGTTACTGCCACAATAGAAAGTAACTTGCTCTCTTAATCTTATTCTTTTAGAAATAACAGAAATATAACAAAGCTTTTCTGCCAAATCTGAGTAGATTATAATAGGTGATTGTTTGCCCAGAGTAACACATTTCGAGATAGAAGCAGATAAACCTGAACAGCTTTCAGAGTTTTATGAAAAAGTCTTTGGTTGGAAGTTTGAGAAGTGGGCGGGTCCCATGGATTATTGGATGATCATGACTGGAGAAAATGAACCAGGCATTGATGGCGGACTATTAAAAAGAACAGAAACTTCACAGCCTGTAAATACAATCGGTGTATCTTCAATTGACGAATACCTCAAGAAAATTGAAGAAAACAAAGGAACAATAATAGTACCAAAAAAAGCTATTCCAGGTGTAGGTTGGACCGCACTCTTTAAAGACATAGAAGGCAACACATTCGGATTAATGGAAGAAGACCCAACAGCCAAATAATTAAACATTTTTTCACTTCACAAACATTCCAAGAAGCCAAGTGTTAGCTGTAACAGAAAACTTAGAAAACACTACTATCGTGATTTCATCTTTTGCCTCTCACATGCTTCTGGGGTAATGATACTTGTTTTCTTGCTTTGAGCTTCAGCTTCTTTTCTCTAAGCATTTGTCTGTGTTTTTCTAGACCCTCTCTTTTTGCTTTTTTATTTTTAGACATTTCTATTCTCTCTTAAACTCAAAGCACACCATTAACCTCTCTTAAAAGTGTTATCGCTTATCTTTCAGATTTTAGACCTTCACTCCAAACATTCCAAGGAGTTTATGCTTTCCAGTTTTAAATGCGAAGTGTGGCATCAGAATGCAGTCACATAGTCTTTTATTACCTTGGCAAGACTAGTTGGTACTAGTGGTATTATGCCAGAACCAGTTTTTGAATGGTACTGCGATAAGGCTGGAAAGTTCAGGTTCAGATTGAAGGCTGCCAATGGAGAAATAATTGCTGTCAGCGAAGCCTATAATTCCAAAGAAGCATGCGTAAACGGTATAGAATCTGTCAGGAAGAACGCCCCCATAGCAAAAATAATTGAAGCAAAAGAATAAGGAAAACAAAACACTATCTACCATTTTTCTTTTTTCACTTCACAAAAATTCTAGAGGCTGCCAAAAATTAATCAGACCTAGAATAGTTACTACTTCTATCGGCAAATTCTTTAGCTACCTTCACTTAAGTGCCTTCACAGAATATTAGTTTACACTTAGGACAAAGCCTACAACTGACTTTCATCTTCTTGTTTCTAACATCCATATTTGAAATGCCAAGGTCCAAAGTTTCACTACCACACCTAGGGCACTTGGTCTTCATTGATTCCGCACCTACAACATATTACTATGCAAGTTACTTAATATTTTTTTACTCAACGAACATTCCAAGGGGCTTAACCGAAAGAACATAAAACAAATATTACTTAATTACCTACTTCACATTATTTGTTTTCAGGTGCCTTGTACGAATTGGTATAGCGCGCGCTAAGAAACAATAAATGCAGGATTAAATTTTGAAATGAGGAGGGCTATTCATGTTCAATGTATGTCTTTTTTGCAGCCTCTAGCTTCATGTATTCTTTGAGTTTTTGTGGGGGTATGCACTTCTCAAGTCCAGGGCAATACTTGTTAACGTGAAAAGATAATATTTCAGAAAGTGGCTCAACAATTTCTTTATTCAAAGAGTAAAGGTGTTCCTTGCCAGACTTCTGTGAATTAACTATCATACAACTCAATAGAGGCTTCAGGTTATCAGCGATTGTTTCTTCTTGTTGTTCCAGGGCTTCTGAAATCTCTGTTGTTGTTTTAGGTTCATCTTTCAAGACATCAATTAGGGCTAGGCGTGTTCTATTTGCCAGTGAAGAAAAAAGTAAGTAATAAGCTTCATTAGAAAAAGGTTCCATTTCAATCCCCACTTCCAGAAGTGTATTCCACATCGGCTTTCTTAAACCTATGTGAATTCTCCAACACACATAGTGCACCAGTGGAGTCCCAGGCTATCAGAGCTTAGCAACAAAAATTTTAACAATAGAAATAATGAACAAACAGTGAGGTGGAGCTAATGAGACTCAGTGATGAAAGAATATTATCTATTGGAATGATATCTCTGGCAATAGGTATTTTGATTGGTCGCTTCTTACACTTTGAGTATGCAGGTTTCTCAGTTACAGATTTTGTAGAAGGACTACTTATTGGACTATCCTTAGTAATGAACATTAGCTATTTAATTAGAAAGAGAAAAGAGTAATCTCAGATGAATTCCTCTATACATTGAACGCGCGCGCTAGCAAGAAGCATAACCATAAAAGTGTTAATGGTATATTCTAAATTTTGATTGAGAGAAAATGGGTAAATTGCGGATGGAATGGTTAGTTTTTGCCTTATTGTCTGCCATAACTGCTGCTCTTGTTGCAATATTTGGAAAGATTGGTTTAGAAGGTGTAGATTCTATAACTGCCACTGGAATTAGAGCTGGAATAATGTTTGTTGCAATCCTACTTCTTATGGGCTTTACAGGAAGAATACAGCAAATTGCCTCCGTAAACCAGCATGCTCTATTTTACATTTTTCTGGGCGGTCTAGCTGGTGCCGCTTCTTGGGTTTTCTATTTTTTAGCTTTAAAGTATGGACAAGCGACTCAAGTGGCTTCTATAGACAGGTTGAGTGTGGTTTTTGTTATTGTTTTTGCAGCCTTGTTCTTAGCTGAAAAAATTACTTTACCAAAGGCGGCTGGTGTAGCATTAATAACTGCAGGGGCAATAATAATTGCTATATCTTAAAAACTAAGAATTGCGGATGAAATCTACTCCAAACATGGGTACTTTGTTTCAGTGACTTTCTTTTTCATGTTTAGCTACTTCACCAATATCATTTTCAAAACTACAATTCCAACTGCATATCCATTTACCATCCAAAGTTTTCCTATAGGCTCCCTGAATCACCTTAGGCTTTCCAATACGTGATTTATGAGCATAAAAGACAATCTATGGAAAGAACAGACCGAACTGCAGAGAGAACAGTTAAAGTGCTTTTACAGCATCAATCGTAACTCATGGTTTACAGCTAAGACACAATGAGTATCTGTAGCCGCTCCTCTTTGAAAATTCAACAGCCTTAAAATACGCCTCTTGGCGGTTGTCTGAATACCAAAATTCCCCAGTTTTATTCTGTTTCTTGCTTGATGGCTTAACCGCTATGGAGTTATTAGGGTTACAGACTACGCATGCAATTCTGTGCAGTTTTACATTTTTTGTTGGATAATCAACGTTCAGCAAGAACCCACTATTTGAGATTAGTCTCCTTAAATGCTCATCATCAAAAACTTCAATCAACAATACATTAACACTCAGAAGTATTATAGTGACCTTATCTATTTAGTTTTCACTTCACAAACATTCCAAAAGACAAGTAATCTTAGAATTCTCAAAACATGTGATGTATTGGGGTTTGTGTGGATGGACAGGTAGCTCCATCATAAATGGTAGCTATGCCACCACTAAACCCCATTGTGACTCAGGACTTTTCTTTTTACTTAAGTTTTATGGATTCTAGATTTCAGGAACGTAAAAATAGAAATTTAGCTGTTGCTGCCACAAGAGAGAGTGAGTTACTCTCTTAACCTTTCTTCATCTCAATTTGTTACTACAAAAAACTTTTCTATTTAACCCATGAATAATTAGTTGGAGATTTGAGTGTCAGCAATAGTTGTTCGTCTTCTAGCCAAAAAAATTGCCGCAGACTTGTTCAAGGGTGGTGTTGGGTATCTCTTTGACAAAAGAGAACTTGAAAAACGAAATAAAATTCTAATAAGATATGCGACCAAAGTACCCAATATTGAAGAAAGAAACGCTCTTTTTCTCTTTAACATGTTTCCTCTGAAAGGAACAGAAGAGGCGATAAAGAAATTTGAATATGAATATTTCATAAGCTGGGAAAAAAGGGGCTATGTAGAAAGAGAGTATAAAAACAACGAGTGGTTTTACAACATGTACCAAAGAATGACAAAAACCCCAGAGCGAATAAAGAAATTAGAAGAAATAGAAGCGAATAGGCTTATCTTTGGCACATTAAAAAAGATGGCAGATGAACCACAATTCAGAATAAATGTTTTCAACCATTTCCTTAAAATTAATGAACAAATGGAGAATGCTTGAAAATAATGTTTGAGCATTTCCTGTTTTTACCACTTCCGCTGTTTGCTAGCAATCTTGAATAACATATTTTTTTCACTTCACAAACATTCCAAGATACTTTTGCCTGTTCAGGACAATTCATTATATACAGCTTTGACATAGTTAATTTGGAGGAAAACTTATGGATTTTGTCTGGAATAAGCCAGTTCTAAGTTTTTATAGGGAAAGAATTCCACGTGAGAAAGAGCCCTTTGCAGTTGTTAAAGCATTGAAACTGGAAGTTTCTAAATCTGAGAAAGAAGGTTATTTGGGAAAAATCACCTCTTTCTTTCCTTTGATGGGTAATCTTGACTGCCTTTCTTCTGTTGAAGGCAAACAGGACAATTATGTGCTATGTTGGTTTGATGATAAGGTAGAAGACATAGATGAGTCCTTTAGGCGTTTGGCTGGAGTTACCTTTTCTTCAGAGGTGCCTTATGTGGTTGATGAAAGAGGTAAAAGAACCTATAATGCCAGGTTTAAAGCTAAACATGGGAAATTGGAGTCTTAGACTGAAGGAGCTAGGCTGTAGAATCTTTAAGGCATTAGAGACAATAGAGTGAACTGCTTTCTTAACCAATTCTTTTACTTAAATTCGCTAAGGAAACCGAAGGGTTCAAATTTTAAAGTGACTAATAATACGAAAACTCCAGAAGAAAAGACATACCGATTTTGGGGAATGACTTTGAAAGCAAAACTGAGAATCAAATGTAAGAATTGTGGTAACTGGAGTATAATAGAGGTTAAAAAAATATTTGTTAATTCAGGCACCTCAGACTCTAAATTAAAAATCTTCTTACCTGCATATCTACCGCTAAAGACTGAGAACTGCTCCACATGCAGCCAAGTTATTGCAAAGGAAAATGGAATAATCAGAGCAAGAAGAAGAAGCTGAATTTTATGTAGTTATGTAGGACACTTTTATGGGTGACGTATAAGACCTTACCTGTTTTTCATGCAATGTGTTGTACAGATAAATCAGAAGAAATGAAGTTTTCTTTTTTGTGTTTGTACTTCTTCAGTCTTCTCAGATTGTACGGTTGATTCTAGATGTAGTATAAAACCACATCTGGTGCATTGCGAAGAACCATTCTCCAAGTTGACAAACACTTCATTTGTGCAGTTTGGACACTTCAACGTGAAACCACAAACAAAAATGAACAAGTGTAACCTTATCAATCAACCTTCCGATTCAACAATATGTCCAGAGCGATTGTCACTTTAAGCTTCCTTCTTTTTCACTTCGCAACATTCGCGCGCGCGCATATCCATATATTTTTCTAAGCAAGAGTGGCATCACTACTTTATCCATAGACAAAGGTGAAAATCTGATTGGTCATGACCTCTATCTTTAGAAGTTGATGCTCCCTATTTTTCCATAAAACAACATTGACCAATCATTGATGGTTGAATATTCAAAGTTTCCATTAAACAAAATTTCCCATAATAAGAAATACAACACGACAGATAAGATAAGAAAATTGCTGTGGGCAGACAGACACATGGTATAAAGAAGCTTAAATCAGGCTTTATAGACTGTATTTTGCAGTAATAGATTACATTTAGATTGTTTTATAGTATATTAGCAAAAATAGATTGTTTTGATCAGTGCGTGCGCAGTTGTAACTCAATTCAAAGACATGGAGGTAGAGGTCAAAAACTGGAATTTTGCTGTTGGAAAAACAGAAACAGAATACACTGTAGACGTAAGTTTAAAGATTGCAATAAAACCTAAAAAGGAGAAGTAATCCACAACAACTGTGAGTAAATCCACACTTTCATTTTTTAAGATTAAAAACAACTTGAATAAATCTAAACTGTTTTAAGTAATGGTTTCTTACTCCAAGAAGCGTCGAGTTGTTCCATGAATCTGAAATTACTATTATTCAAAAATGATGATTTAAGAGATTACTCTCAGGCGCGTTATATTCGATTTATAGTTGTTGACTTGGATAAATCAAAGAATTACCCTGCAAATTATGTTTGCCTGCTTCCCCAAGGACTTAGTTTGAATAAAAAAGCCTATTCAGTTTTTTCTAAATTATTCGGAGATGGTAGCTTGGACTTAGCTAAAAAACTTTTAACCAAGGCTTTGAAAACTGAAAAGGACTCAGAGATTAAAAGAGAGATTGAAAGACGCATAAGTTTACTTGAGCCTAAGCCAGCCTTGCAAGTTAAGTGTCGTGTTTGCGGAAATTCGTTTGAACCCAAAAGAAGGGGCAGTAAGCAGAAAATTTGCCAAGAATGCAAACAAAAAAGATACACAAAACAATAGATGATTCTCAAAAATGACTTTCAACTTCTAACGGTTTTAGGATTGAAATCTAATCTTAAGAGCATTTTACCTTTTATCAAAGTTTTCTCTACGCTCCAAAACTGTTCTTTAATGTAAAAAACTGAAATTTAATCTAACTGAAGGG
>CAZJQR010000009.1:0-36068 GCA_964548345.1 uncultured Candidatus Bathyarchaeia archaeon
AGATTTGAGGTTAAAAATCCGTGGCGCCCCATCAAAGCGTGTTCAAAGACGAGGCAAAACTCGACATCAACTACGTTCCCCGCCGCTTGCCTCACCGCGAGAAAGAACACCGTTTGCTGATGGAATTCTTCAATTTCCTGCTCCGATTTCCAGAAAGGATGGCGCAGCGAGTTATCATATCAGGCGAGGTTGGCACTGGAAAAACCGCCCTTGCCCAGCGTTTCGGGGCTGACATTACTCTGGAGGCGAACAAGCGGAGCGTAAACCTTCGTTACGTGCACGTTAACTGCCGTGAGTACCGCGGCAAACTCTTCCTTATCGTGCAACATGTGCTTGAGGTTTTTCGCCCAAACTTTCCAAGGCGCGGCTACTCCGCCGAGGAGATTCTGCGCACTCTTGTGCAGGTCTTGGATGAGGAGAACGCTTATGTGATTCTGACTTTGGACGAGTTTGACGCGTTCATTGACCAAGAGGGTTCGGAAGCCGTCTACAAGCTAACGCGACTGCAGGAAATGAGGGCGGGCAAGCCTCAACGCATATCGTTTGTGTTCATTCTGCGGGACCTGAAAGCGACAGCGCGGTTAGACGCCAGCGCGAAAAGCACGCTGCAACGCAACGTAATCAGCTTGGAACGGTACCCAAAAAGCCAGCTTGTTGACATCTTGAATGACCGAGTTGCGATGGCGTTTGAGCCTTCAGCTGTGCCTGAAGATGTTGTTGACCTTGTGGCTGAGCTGGCTGTTTCCGAGAGTGGCAACGCCCGCTTCGCCATTGAGCTTTTGTGGCGGGCTGGAAAATACGCTGACGCTGAAGATGCTAGCGAAGTTGAGCCTGAGTACGTGCGGAAAGCGGTTTCAAGCATAGCTCCGACGCTGCGGAGGAGCGAGTTGGCTTCATTGGGGCTTCATGAGAAGCTGTTCTTGCTTGGAACGGCTCGGGTTTTCAAGGAGAATCAGAGGGCGTACGCGTCTCTTTCGGAAATAGAAAAGAGTTACGCGGTGGTGTGTGAGGAGCTCGACGAGCAACCGCATAGCCACACTCAACTCTGGAAATACGTTCAGCTTCTCTCCGCGTTGGGCATATTGAAAGCTGAAGTCGCAGAGGCAGGCGTACGGGGCAGGTCAACCCGTGTATCTTTGCCCGCGGTTCCCGCGTACGAGTTGGAGAAAGAATTAAGTGCCGCTTTAGAAAAGAGGTAAACGTGAAGCGTAATGGATGTCGAAGAGGTTTTTTCTTCCAAGCCCAGAATGAAAATTCTTAAACTCGTGGCGCGACTGGGCGCGCTTAACGTTTCTGACATTGCACGCAGGATTAGCTTGAACTATTCCACGACTAACCAGCACTTGAAACTGTTGGAGTCTGAGGGCATACTCCAGCAACGGGTTTACGGGCGGATTCGCATGTACAAGTTTAACAATGGTTCGCCTAAGGCTAGGGCGGTGCAAAACCTAATAGAGGCGTGGGAGCAGGATAAATAAGCCGTAAGCGTATCAAATCTAGGGAGGAAAGCTAAGTGTCTATGGTTGATGTGTCAGGCAAAGCGGAGGTGCTCCGGAAGGCAACCGCGAAAGGAACGATAAAGCTGAAACGCGAAACAGTAGCCTTGATTAAAGCAGGCGCAATCGCTAAAGGCGACCCACTTTACACGGCGAAAATTGCAGGCGTGCTTGCAGCCAAGAAAACGAGCGAGCTTGTGCCTCTCTGCCATCCGTTGCCTTTGACGAACGTGGAAGTTAAAGCCGAAATTCTGGACGAAGTCACCGTTGAAGTCGCGGCTAAAGTTAAGACTAAAGCGCAAACGGGCGTGGAAATGGAAGCCCTCACAGCAGCTTCAGTAGCTTTGCTGACTATATGGGACATGACTAAGCAGTACGAGAAGGACGCGGCTGGGCAGTACCCGACCACGGCGATTGAAAACATTCATGTTGTGAAAAAGCTAAAGCAGGTGTAACGGCGTGAGCGCGAGCACCACGAAGCACAAGGCGACAGCGCCTAAACAGCTGAAATTCACGGTTTTCGTTTGCAGCACTTCACGGTATCAGGAGCTGCAGAAAGGCGAGAAAATAACTGATGTTTCAGGTGACGCGATTAAGGCGTTGTTGAGGAACGCTGGTCACGTCCTGCTGTCCAAAAAGATAATCGCGGACGATAAACGCATGATTGAAGAAGCCGTGAAAAGCGTTTTGAACTCCACGGAACTGGATGTTGCCATATTTTGCGGTGGCACCGGTGTCGCTGCGAAAGACGTAACAATTGAGACCGTTCAGCCTTTTTTGGAGAAGATTCTTCCCGGGTTCGGAGAGATTTTCCGGCGCTTAAGCTACGACAAAGTGGGTTCTGCAGCGGTTATGACCCGCGCCGTGGCTGGCGTGGCAAAGGGCAAAGCGTTGTTTTGTGTTCCAGGTTCCCCTGACGCTGTGCGACTTGCCGTCGAAACGCTTATTTTACCCGAGGCGCCTCATATCGTTAGGCACATACGGGAATAACGATGGTTTTAACAGACAACTGGGGTCGTCCACTGCTTAACCTGAGAATATCAATAACGCAGCGGTGCAACTTACGCTGTGACTACTGCCACCGCGAAGGCGAAGGCTGCTGTGCACGCGACACAAAGGAAGAAATGACCGTTGACGAAATCGCCCGCATCGCCCGAATCGCCGTCAGCTTGGGCATCTCAAGGATTAAGCTGACTGGTGGAGAGCCTCTTATGCGGAAGGACCTCTGCGACATAGTCAAGGGTATAGCCACAACCCCCGGCTTGAAAGACTTGTCGATTACTACCAACGGTGCCTTGCTTAGCTTCCAAGCCCAAGAACTTCGCGCGTGCGGGTTAAGACGCGTAAACATAAGCTTGCCCACTTTGAACGCTGATGTCTATCACAAGCTCACCGATGGAAGAATAGAAAACGCGCTTGAAGGCGTGAAAGCGGTGGTTGCGGCTGGCTTGTATCCCGTGAAGCTTAACATGGTTATTTTAAACGGCGTCAACGTTGACGCGGTGCCCGAGATGATGGACTTCGCGCGGCAAACAGGCACCATACTGCAACTCATCGAGCTTGACCCAGTGAACGTTAGCGACACATATTTTTCGGTTTACCACAAGTTCTTGAATGAGCACGAAGAGATGCTTCGGCAGAAAGCCGTGAAAATCGAAACCAGAAGATTCATGCATAACCGACACATCTACCACCTTCCAGACGTGACAGTCGAAGTGGTGCACCCAACCGAGAACCGCGAATTCTGCGCCCATTGCACCAGACTGCGAGTGACAAGTGACGGAAAACTAAAAACCTGCCTAATGAGAAACGACAACTTGGTAGACGTTTTAACCCCCATGCGCCAAGGCGCGAACGACGAAGAACTTAAAGCGCTTTTCATGCGCTCCAACCGGCTAAGAGAGCCCTACAACAAAAGCGAATAGCACTCAAATCAATCAATAGCCGCATTAAGAAAGACCTACAGCATATTCGAAGCACAACAACCAATCAACACATAAGCCTATAGAGGACCTACCAGCACAGCGCTTCTTTCAGAATTACATGCAGTTTCTTTATCCCCAAACCCCAAAGCGCGCGCGCTAACAATTAGACCTCTTTACTAAAGAGGCAATTCCACATAGAATTAGCCAAGTTTCTGAGAGGTTCCCAGCAAATAAAATAAGAGAAATTGGTTTTGGCATTTCGGAACCCTAAATCCCCGAATTCGAAGATTTAGACTATTATACCCAAACACCATTACTTGATGAAAATTGCAAGGAACCACCATTTCTCCCTTGTTGTTTGCCTAATTGCGTGTGTGTTTTTTATTTTTGTTTTTTTAGAGAGAGGGTTAGTAGGAGTAGGAGAGAGTAGGAGAAGAAGAGAGGGTTTGGGTTTGGGGGCAGTTTCTTTATATAAGGGGGTTAAGTCTGTTCCGAGCAGTTAGCCCAACGCCAGTCTAAGCATCGGTTTAATCTATATCTCAAACCCAACAGTTTACTCATATACGTTTGCTCTCTTTCCCTCGCTAACGCTTACTCTCACTTATACACACACTTTTGCACAACACGCGCGCGCACACCAGTTGTTTATCGTATTAGTAGTTTGAGGTTAGACATCTCACCTTTTTTGAAACCCATTGCATGGTAGAATTGCATCAAGTCCCAGTCATTCCAGTTTGCTAAGGTGTAAACGACGTTCACTCCCTCTATCCTCGTTTTCTCCGCTCCATCTACTCCTGGGGTTTTTTCTCTTCCGCTACGCTTAAACTTTTCAATCAAAGCGCTAAACAAGGCGCTGCCAATGCCGCGGCGTTGGTATTTTGGATCAACTCCCAACGTGTCAATCCATCCAATGGTATCAGGCACTCCAAATTCCCACCCACTAACATAACCCATTATGAAACCAACAACCTTCCCTTTTATCTCTGCAACTAAGGCAGGGCGAGGATAAATGTCAGCATACGCCATTTTCCGTTTCCAATAAGCCCGCCTTTCTTTTCCCAATACCTTCTTATCAATTTCTACTACTGCCTCCAAGTCATTCTTACCTAAAACTCTAATCTTCACATCATCCGACATAATCCAATTCCTCCTCAATAATAATTGCACCCTTCTAAAGGTAAGAATTTTTTATCTAGAACAAGAGTGCGTGCGCTGAATGCTTAACGCATTTTTCGCTCGATCCAGTAAAGCATCGGTTTTACGGAGTCCAGTATGAAATGTCTGCTTGCCCACAGGAGCCCCGATAACACCATCATAAACCCGTGAAACTGAACAAGCGCGTCCGCGAGATCGTTTTGGCTTGTTGGGAAGGGGAGAAGGAAAGTATAACCTACATCCTGGTTAGGCTGGCTTCGAAAAATTACGTGTGAAATCGTTGTAAGTTGTTGCGCGGTGTTCATGTTGGCAATTATTGGCGTTACCAACAGGAATAGCCCAATTAAGCCTCCAGATAATAAGAGAATTCCTTTTAGTTTGCCCGCGCGCGCTCTACCCGACTTTCTTGTGGATTTGAGCAGCGAAGCGCTTTTGCTGGCTAACGAACCTGCAGCCAAGCTGAAGAACGGTAAGGATTGATAAGTATACTTGACGGCGCTGGTGTACGGTACTTTAAGGTTTAGGGTTACGCCCAAATACATGTCTATACCCAAAATGGATAATATTGTTACCAAGCAAACCAAGTCAAAGACAACTGACTGTTTTGAAAAACGCTTCCAGAACAACAACCCAATCATTAAGGAAAAGGCAACTGCGGCGACGAAAAAAACTCCTAAACCGTAGTCTATCAGAAAAGTAGTTATAAAAGAGTAGGAAGGAACCACTTCTGGTAAGTTTAAATACCCAAAATCACCGTGCTGAACGAAGTAAAGCAACCACTTTCCCATGATGATATTATACCACCACAAGGTAGCGTGCACCGCAGGTAGGATGAAGCCGCCCAACTGAAGGAGAATCTGTTTTGGATTTTTAGGTCGGTGGTAGACGTACAAGAGCAATAGCGGAATCAGCATAAAGACGGCATATTGCTTGGTGAGAAGAGCAGCTGCGAAGAAGATGCCTGAAACAAGGGCAAGCTTAACTGAGTCCTTGCGTATAGCCAAGATTCCAAAGTACAGATAAACCAGACTCAGAAACAAGCATTGTGCGTCTATGAGGAAGGCTCGGGTGAGTATGAGTTGCCACGGAGCCAAAGCGAAGAATGCAGCTGCAAACAGCCCTGTTGATTTACTGTATGCTTCCTTGCCCAGCTCGTATACTACGACGGTGCTGGCTAGCCCGAACAACGTAATCAGAGCAACGCCGTTCTCCATAGTCGAGCCAAAAACTAGGAAGTATAGCGCTGCAGTGTAGAATCCCAAGGGTGGCAGGTCGAAAAGGTTGCCCTTAACTCCCAAGTATGGATAGCCCCATTTGAGGACCCCTTGGGCCGTGCTGAATTCAACCTGTGTATCAGTGTTTTGGTAAGGACCCATTGGAAGGGAGATGAGTGTAACGCCGATTAGGATGGCTAAGAGCGGGTAATTTTCACTCAGCAGTTCTCTGATGTTATGCTTGCTCAAGGTACGACCTCAATTGTTTTTTAGAATAAGCGTTTGAAAAATAAAACCTTTCAATTTCCTGGGTTGCAGTAAGGTGTTGCATGTGTTGTGTGTTGTGCGGGGTTTTGTGCGGTGGTAGAGAGAGGGTAGGTAAGAGAAGGAAGAAGTTGGAAAGTGGGTTTGGGTTTGGGGTTTAATCTATATATAGAGGGGGGTATAGACCAAAAGTCACACAAAAATAGTGCGCTTCTGCGCTTAATCTTTGTTGGGCTCTAGTATCACTTTAAGAGATTCTCCCGCTTCCCCCATCAACCTGAAGCCTTCCGCAGCCTGCCGCAAACTCAACCTGTGCGTTATCATGCCCTCAACGTTCAATTTGTTCTGCGCTAAGATATTCAAAGATTCTGCCAAATCGTTTGGCGCTGCACCGTAAGACGTTTTCAGGGTGATTTCGTTTCTCCAAAACTGGTTTATGGGCACAGGAACCTTCACCGATGGTTCTGGCACCGCAAAAAACAGGATTGTTCCGCCTTTATCCACGCATTTCAACGCCGTCAAAGCAGCTTGAGTTGCTCCAGTGCACACTACCACTCGATCCGCAAGCCTTCCGTCGTTTACCGCCTTCAACTTCCGCGGCAGATTTTCCCTAGCATCAATCGTTTGGTCCGCACCAAATCTTTCAGCCTGCTCCAATCTGTACGGATTTATGTCAGCCACTACAACCCGCTTCAAACCCTTAAACTTCGCCAACTGCGCATGCAAAATCCCAGCAACACCACTTCCAATAATCAAAAACACATCCTCCTCCTGAACTGCAGCAAGCCGTTGCCCCCGAACCACACACGCCAAAGGCTCAATAAAAGTTCCCTCCTCAAAAGACATGCCAGACGGCAACCTGTAAACGCCACTTTCAACGTTTATGCTGGGAACTCTGATGTACTGTGCAAAGCCACCTGGAAAAAAATTCGTTGTATGCAAAGTCTCACAAGCTGTGTGATGCCCACGAAGGCAGTAACGGCACTTTCCGCAGGGCACATGATGCGACACGAAAACTCTGTCACCTATCTTGTACCGCGTGACTTCGGCACCTGTCCGCTCGATTACGCCTGTAGCCTCGTGACCGAGAATTCTCGGAGCCTTCGGAACCCTGTACCATTCTGTAACGTCGCTTCCGCATATGCCACTTGCCATGACTTTCACGAGTAATTCGTCATCCGCGATTTCCGGCTTAGGCATCTCCTGTATCCTTACGTCTCTGTTGTTGTAGTACACTGCTGCAAGCATACGGGTTCACCAGAAAAACGGTGCGTCAAGCGGTTCCTGCTTTTACCTTTTCAAACAGGTTTTCCGCTTCTTCAGGCGTGTAGCCATCGTGAATTATGGCTCTGATCGCTCGGATAGCGGCAACTGGATAATCGGTCTGCCAGATGTTCCTGCCCAAGTTCACGCCTATGGCGCCTTTCTGCAACCCATCATAGACGAAGTCGAACACTTCGCGTTGGGTTTCCACTTTTGGTCCACCAGCAATAACCACTGGCACAGGACAACCATCAACAACCTTCTCAAAATTCTCCTCACAGTAATAGGTTTTCACCACTCTAGCACCGATTTCAGCAGCCACACGACAGCACAAAGCCAAGTAGCGAGCTGTACGTTTCTCAAGTTCCCTGCCAACCGCGGTGACAGCCATCACAGGTACACCATAATCTTCGCACTCATCCACAAGTTTCGCCAAGTTCGACAGGCTCTCATGCTCGTACTTGCTGCCCACGAAAACCGACATGGAAACAGCATTTGCGTTAAGCCGAATGATTTCACTGATGGATGTGACCAAGTTTTCGTTGGCTAAATCCTCGCCGACCACGGTTGCCGCACCTGAAACACGCAGTATAATAGGCTTAGCCATTGCCGGGTCAATGCAGTTTCTGAGCACGCCACGTGTCATCATCAACGCATCAGCGTACTGCCACAGAGGCTTTATGGTTTCACCTGGCTTCTCCAGCATGTGCGTAGGTCCCTGAAAATATCCGTGGTCAATCGGCAAGAAAAGAGCTTTGCCGTCTGTTTGGATTAGGCGTGAAAGCCTGTTTTTCATTCCCCATTCCATGTTATTGTTCCCTGCGGAACCTTTTGGGTTTCAGAATTAAATAACCTTTTCCTGTCCGCAAGGCTCAAACACACTTTCGAATAGTTTATCAGTCTGATTAAGATATTCGTGAATGGAAAATTACAGTTGCAGGATTGATCGCTTTTGGAGACCCTCTGTTCATTAAGATGCCCTGTATGCGGAACCCAAATAGACCCAACCAACGCGTTAACACGCATGCAAATAACATACGACACATTTGGAGGCAAAAAATATTGTTTCTGCAGCAAAAACTGCAGGCAACACTTTATAGAAGACCCGAAAATCGCGTATTTCTCTATGGAAATAGGCATCTCTAAAGACATCCCAACCTACAGTGGCGGACTAGGTGTTTTGGCAGGCGACATCGTGAAAGCCAGCGCAGACCTCAAGCTGCAGATGGTAGCGTTAACGTTGGCGAGCAGGAAAGGATATTTCAGGCAGAAGCTCACGGAACGCGGAGAACAGCAGGAGTTTCCTGACGAGTGGGACCCGTCTAAATCTTTGTTTCTGATGCCTAAAACGGCTAAGGTAACGATTGAAGGTCGTCAGGTAGAAGTTCAAGCTTGGACGCATGAGTATCAAAGTCCCACTGGTGGGATGGTTCCGATACTTTTCTTGGACACTGACGTGGAGGGCAATGCGGCTGAGGACAGGAGAATTACGGATTATCTTTATGGTGGTGATAAGCGGTACAGGTTTAAGCAGGAGATTGTGCTTGGGATTGGTGGCGTGAAGCTTCTTAAGGAGTTGGGCTTCAAGGTTAGAAAGTATCATATGAATGAGGGGCATTCTGCTCTTTTGACTTTTGAGTTGCTGCGGGAGAAAAGTATGGACGCTGAGAAGGTTCAGAATGTTTGCGTTTTTACGACACATACTCCGATTGAAGCTGCGTTTGACCAGTTCTCGTATGACTTGGTGGAAGAAGTGTTAGGCACGGAATATTTGATGTCGACTGTAAAGCAGTATGCTGGTCAAGAGAACTTGAACATGACGTATTTGGCTTTGAATTTGAGCAAGTACGTGAACGGAGTTTCCAAGGCTCACATGGAATACTCGCGTAAGCTGTTTCCAGGTCACTACATCAGGTCGGTGACTAACGGGGTTCACTCTTACACTTGGACTTGCCCGTTTTTCAGAGAGCTTTTTGACAAGTACATTCCGAGCTGGGCGAATGAGCCTATTCTGCTTGTTAGGGCGTTAGAGATTCCGAATCATGAGGTTTGGGCTGCTCACGTTAAGGCGAAAAAGAGCCTTGTCGAGTTTGTTGAAAAAAGTGCAGGCGCGAAGTTGGACCCTGAAGTGTTGACGATAGGTTTTGCTAGGAGAGCCACAGGGTACAAGAGGTCAACTTTGATTTTCTCTGACCTGCATAGGTTGCTGGATGTGAATAGAAGAGGGAAGATTCAGATGGTTTTCGCTGGGAAAGCGCATCCAAGAGATGTTGAGGGTAAGAGGCTGATAAGGGCGATTTTCGATTACGCGGATAAGTTGAAAGATGAGATTAAAATTGTGTATCTTGAAAACTATGACATGGAGATTGCAGGTCGGCTTACGTCAGGAGTTGATGTTTGGCTTAACACTCCTATTCCGCCGATGGAGGCTTCGGGGACAAGCGGGATGAAAGCGGCTCACAACGGCTTGATAAATTTTAGCGTGTTGGATGGTTGGTGGGTTGAAGGATGTGTTGAGGGAGTTACAGGTTGGTCGATTGGTCCACATCCGAAAGATTTTGTTACGGAAGAGGAAAGAAGAGAGGTTGAGCTTCATGACTTGTACAGTAAGTTGGAGTACTTGATTGCTCCGACTTTTTACGATCAGAGAGATGCGTGGATAACTTTGATGAAGAACTCGATTGGCAGGGTTGCGCATTACTTCCAGATTCAGTGGGTTATGCGAAGGTACATTACGGAAGCTTACATCATTTAGGCTTCTTTGCTCTGTGTTCAGATAGGATGCTTTCGATCAGGTGGCTTCTGTCGCGGTACTTTCCGCTTTGAACCTGCTCATCAATCCACTTCAGCTGGTCCTTGTTTAGGGATGCGAAAAGGCAGGATTTGTTTTCCAAGTTTAAGTTAGCGATGATGATGTATCCTTTCTCTATGAGCCAATGGTGAAACTGCCACGTGGTAAACACGCAAGCCGTGCTGCATGTCCGCCTAATCTGCTCGTACGCTTCTGATTTCTCCGTTTGCCTGTTTAACTCCATTTGCACGGGGCATTTCACGTCGTTGCAGAATTCTCTGCGTTTATACTCTGTGAAACCTTCAATGGCCATTTTTCATCAGGGCTAATCTCGACTCAAAGCTAAATAAGGTATTCGTTTTAAGAACGAAAGCGCGCGCTATGAGAGTAGGAAAGTAGAAGGGGAAAAAGATTAAAATTTAATCTAACCCAAACACCTATTACGCACTCTGCACTCCCAGCTTTGTAGATTAAGAAGGGGTAATTACGTGCAGTTTTTATTCTTCTGAAGAAATACGTGAGGTTGCTATGGCCTTTGACAAAGCTCTGGAAAACAAAGACCTCCAAGCAGCAATCGCAAAGTTTGTTGATGACTGTGAAATCGAGCTTCTAGGCGTTAAGCTTCTTGGAAAAGAAGGCGCGAAAAAGTGGCTCAACTGGATATGCAAGCACGTTGCCGCGATTAAGTTCTTGCCTGTACTATAATGGTTGAGGGCAACACGTTCTTTGAAGAGTTCATCGTTGAGGCGAAGTTTCATGATGGCGAGGAAGCCCATTCGAAGCAGGCTGTAGTTTTGGTTTTTGAGGATTTGAAAATAAAGAGTCTGCGGATGTACTTTGACAGGTTAGACTTTTCAGGTTCAGTGGCGAAGGATGTCGTAAGCAAAACAATCGTCAAGGAACTGCTAAAGAAGTCGCTTGAAGGCTTAACCTAACTTTAGCCCAAACAAAAACGCAAGAGCCAATGGTGAATCAGAAACATCAAAAAAGGGAGAAACTAAATTGAAAGTTGGTTGTAGACTCTGCCTTTTTCAGCCAAGTTTAGCCACGGGCAAATTTCACCCATGAGTATATCTCTTCGATTGTTGGTTTTTCAGCTTCTGTGATTTTTCCTTTTTCAACGCACAACTCGAAGACGCTGTTTATTTTCTTTCCGAGTTCAAGCGGGTCCTGCTCTGCCAGTTCTTTCCTGTTCATGACTTCGACTTCCTCCAGCAAGATCAGTTCTTTCTCTTTTATGCCTGGAACCATCGCAAGCTGCGCTCTTCCCTGCAACTTCTCAACCGTCTTCTCAGACATCTCCGTTCTCTCCGCGATCACCGCCGGGTCTGTCAAAACCAGTTCACCCACGCTGGCTATTCCCATCGCTCTCAGCTCGTTTCCAGTGTTCTCACCAATTCCCCTAACATCTTCCGGCTTGCTATCACTTGTCAACTGCGGTTTTGGACTGACAAACTCCGCTTCCAACCGTTCCAACTCCATTTTGACGTTTGCGGTCTCCTCTTCTTGCTTCGAAATGGCTTTTTCCATCTTTTTGTTGCTTCGTTCATGCCTCGCCATGATGTTCCCTATTCCCACGATTTGCCTCGCCAGTTCATCTTGGGCCTCAGCCAAGTTTTTAGTAAACAGGTTGACTAAGTTCTCGTTAGCCTGTTTTATCTCCTTACTTTGAGCACTGAGTTGCTTCGCCATTTGACCTTTGACATCAGCTAATTCACTGTCGAACCTCTTGACTAAATTAGCTTGAACCTGTTTTATCTCCTCTTCCTGCTTGCCGAACGCTTTTGCGACTTCCTTTCTCGTTGCATTTAGGCTTTCGTCGACTAGGAACACCCTCGCCTGCAAACTTTCCAGAACCTTTTGTTGGAGCTTTTGCCCACTCTCTAAATTACTTGCTTTCGCGTTAATCTCATTAAGCAGTTCCTTGTTTGATAACTCACTCACTACTCTAGCGGCGGTTCCACCAAGGAAAATCAACGTTGCAACTATCGAGGCTATTAGATAAGCATAGATTGGAATTGGTCCAGTTATACTATCAACTAAGTAAGGCTGGAAAGTGTTCTCTATTCCCAGATTGATTGCCAGAACTATCGCTGTAATCGCATTTAATCCTGCCAGAAAAGAAAAGAAACCTAACGCCCAAATAGCCTTTCCTTGCAAAGTTACATACCTCATGCGTACTCCAATGTAACATAACAATGTAGATTGCAACTTGTATTTATTATTTATTAATGCCGACTCAACGAAAAATCCGAATTCGAACTTTTCCCAAATCCAAACTAAAAACTAATTTCGGGTTTCAGGATTTTGACCCCGGTCAGTCATCCAACTCTTTCCACAATGATAATGCGTGACAAAGAATGTGGCGCTTAAACAGTGGATTTGGAAGTTGACAAAAGAAAAGAAAGGGAGGTTTAGTGTCTGCAGCCTACGGCACAGAACTTACGCTGGCATGAACGCGGAATCGTCAATCGACGGATCCACAACTATATTTGAGATAACGTACGTATCCCCAGTGTAATCTCCACTACCAGACCAATCTGCAAGAGCAGTCATATATTTGTCTAAGCCCGGTTTACCGATCAACGCGTTGTCCCAATAAGTCGCCCAATCCGAAGAATAATCATCAAAGCCCATACCGAAATCAGCCAATACCGATTGTGCAGTTTGATTCATTATGTAAGTAAACTCCATGCCTGTAGCGTCTGTCTGATCCACGCGTAGCAATATGTCAGAAGTCCCCAAGTTCTTCACCGTAAAACGGTCTGTTTCTACACCGCTTTCTACATCAGCTTCTACATCAAACCTCATACTAGTTGCACCCTCAACAGGCGAGCTTGGAGTTGGCGTTGGAGTTGTTTCCCCTCCGCCTCCGCCATATAGTATATAGGCTGCAACTCCAGCTATGACCACAATGATGACGACTATGCCTACGATCACCCATGTAGATAATCCTTTTTTGTTCACCGAAATCCCCTTTTGTTACCTATTTTAGAGGCATGACAATTTAACTCTTTTGGATATATTATAGCCCCGAAAGTTCTTGCTTAAAAACAAATTAGAATTCACCAAATCCACCCAAACTCAAAGCAGGAGGAACTACTACCCATATATTTTTTTAAAAAAACGAAACCAACTACAACAAACACCGTAATTAGTAAAAAGTACTCAATCCGTATGCAAGAAAAGGGCTATCCTTCAGAGCTACTCTTTCTCTTTTTCTTGTTTCAACAGCTGGCTCGCCAAACTTGTCAAGAAGATCACGCTGAATGCCAACGCCGCTATGCCTATCTTGTACGTGAAATCCATGTCGGAAAAGAAAAGTGCGAAAACGGACACCAGCATCAGCGCTAACACTAGGACTTCTTGCACGCTACTTAGATTGCCTAAGCCTGTTCTCAAGCTCATTTGCAACGTCACCTTTTGTTCAATTTCTCACGGTGCCATTTATTAGTTTTCTCTTTTGCCTGCTTTTTTTACATAAACGTTAAAACCTTGCTGATGCAAATAATCTTTTATAAGAATGACTATGAGATGTTTATGCGACGAATGCACCGCTTCCAAAACTCGAGGGCGTAGATTGAATGCCCTACATTAAAAAAATAGAGCTTAAAGGCTTCAAGTCCTTCGGACCGCAAACGGTTAAAGTAGCCCTAGATAAGGGTTTCACCGTCATAACTGGTCCGAACGGAAGCGGAAAAACCAACATTATGGACGCTTGTTTATTCGCCCTCGGCGAGCTAAGCATGAGAAGGATGCGTGCTGAAAACGCGGCTAAACTGATTTTCCACGGCTCTGAAAAAGCTGGGTTAGAAAAGTCGAAAAGGGCTAAGGTGATACTTCAATTTGACAATTCAGACGGCACCATGCCCGTTGACACGATCACAGTTACGGTTTCGCGGGAGGTTTACAGAAACGGCCAAAGCGTGTACAGGCTGAACGGCAGAAGAATCTCGCGGACGCACATACTTGAAACTCTCTCTATGGCAGCCATAAGCAGCGCTAGCCAAAACATAATCCCGCAAGGTACCATAACGCGATTAACAGATGTTAACCAGACGGAACGCAGAAAAATCATCGAAGACCTCGTTGGAATCGCCCAGTACGACGCAGAAAAAGCCGACGCGGAAGACAAATTGCGCACCGCGGACATCTCCATTCGCACAGCCATGGGACGAATCGACGAAGTGCAAAAGCGGCTGGACGACCTTGAGCGGGAACGCAACGAACTTTTACGGTACAATTTCATCCAGAACGAAGTAAAAAAGTTCGAAGCCGTCAAAATCTCTCACGAAGTTGTCCAACTGAACAAAAAAGTCGAGGAAACCTCAGTGCAAGCAGACAAGGTCAGAATCAAAGTTGAAAAATTCCGCGGATTACGCAACGACCGCAGAACCAAAAGAAGACAGGTTGAAGGAGAGTGGCGAAAACTTAGCTCAGAAATGGTGGAAGAAGGCGGCTCACAAGTACTGAAGGTGCAGATCAAAATCGGCGAGTTAAAATCGAAACTCACCGAGCTTACAACAAAAATAAGCTCTGGACAAGCCAGCCTCGAAAGCTTAAGCCGCGTGAGAGAAAACAATCTGGAACAAAGACAATCAATAAGAAACGAAATTCAAGAAAACCGACTGAAAATAAGAAAGCTCCGAACCGAACACGAAAATATTCAGTCCCAGGTCAGCGCAAAAGAGGCTGAGCACGAAACTCTGGCACAGGAGACGGCTCATCTTTGGGGCGGTCTTGACGAAAACAGCAAGAAAATTCGCCAGATCGAAATGAAGGTTGACGCTCGATACAGGAAGCTTGCCTTCTTAAGATCAGAATACCTGAAAGAGAAAAATTCCATTCAACTCACTTCTAGTCGGCTCAGGGAACTGGAAGCTCGCAAAGCAAGATTCACCGCAACGCTTGAGGAAATTGAGACCTCGCTTAATGAGCTTGATAAGGTTCAGAAAGAGCAGAAGGCGCAGCTTAAGAGTCTTGAGCGTACTCTTGAGCGGAGAACAGCCCAAAGGGAGTCTGTTGAAAGGGAAATTTCGGAAGCGGGGAAAATTGCGAGTTCCGCAAAGGAAGCGGTAATAGAGTTCGTTACCCAGCGGGAACTCGCTGAAACTGTGGCGGCTGAAGAAAAGGCTTTAAGAAGCATAGAGGAACTGGGCGATTTAGGGGCAATCTCGGGCATTTATGGAAGATTGCGCAAGCTGATTAAGGTTGAAAAAGCCTACAGGAAAGCAATAGTCGCGGCTGCCGCTGGATGGCTTAACGCCTTAGTTGTGAAAGACATTGATTCAGCCTTTATGTGCACGGGAACTCTGAAAAGGATGAAGCTGGGAAGAATAAAGATTATCCCGCTTCAAGAGGCTTCGAACCCTAATCCTTCAAACATACCTCGAAGGCAGGGGGTTAGCGGTGCTGCTTCCGCCTTTGTTAAGTGTGCTCGAACTTATGAGCCAGCGGTTAACTACGTTTTTGGAGACACCTTAATAGTTTCTAATGACAAGACGGCGTTTGCTCTCTCAAGTGAAGGCTATCGAGCTGTGACGGTTAACGGGAACCTTTACGAAGCTGGAGGAGGCTTCGAAAGCGGCTATTACAGGTCTCCTATAGACTTTTCAAAGATTATTCCCAGTGAAAACGCCATAAAAAGCCTTGATGAAGCTGTGAAAGCGCTCCAGCAGCATCTTTCGCAAAGAGACAGCGACATGACGGTCTTCGAGGAGGAGATTGAGCGTACCAAAATCGAGATTGCTCGGCTGTCAGATTCCATAGTTACATTGGACCGGGAAATGGTAAGGGTTAAGCGAAACGTCAAACGAACTCAAAGCAACGTCAAGCGCTTGGAAAAGTACTGTGTAAAACTGGAAAAGGAAATAGAGGCTGGAAAAGGCCAGATAGGATTATACAAGTCTGAAAGAAACGCGATTCAGAAGGAAATTCAGAAGCTGCAAGCTGAGTTAGGCGAGCTGAGGAAGAAAACTGATGTGGGGCACATTCAGGAGTTGGAGGTCAAGCGAGAAAAGCTTGCAGAGGAGATAATCGCTCTCAGGCAGAACCTAGGCACTGTTCAAACCGATATGTCTACGCGGCAATCCCAGTTCGACAATGTCTTGCGGGTTGGGTATCAAAACGCCAAGATCCAGCTTTCAAAGGTTATACAGCAGCACAGGAAAGTGGAGAAGGAAGTGACTGAAGCGCTTCAGGAGCGTGAATCTCTCAAGCAGGAAATTTTGGAGCTGGAAAAAAGCCGCGTTGAACTTTCTAAGGTGGTTTTTTCGGCGAGAGAAGAATCCAAAAAGTTCACTACCCAGATAGACGCGATTGACGACGAGCTTCGCGGGCTTGACTCGGAGTACGAGCAGGCTGAAATGCTTCTAAATCAGCTTCAGTTGAACGTTCAGAGTTGTAGGTTGCAGCTTCAGCAGCATCAAAGTCAGCTTAGGCTATACGGCTATGAACAGCCTTTAGAAACCACGGAGAAGCAGGTTGAGGAAGCTGAAACCTCGATGAGGATGATGCAGTTTGAGCTTGAAAGGATTGGTGGGGTGAACCAGCTTGCCTTGTCGCATTATGAGGAGCAGATTTCAAGATACAGAGAACTATCTCTTCGTTTGAATGAGCTTGAAAGAGAAAAACAATCCATAGTGCAGTTTATGGATGAAATTGAAGCCAAGAAACGCAAGGTTTTCATGGACGCATTTGAAAAAATCAACCTGAATCTTCAGACTTACTTTTCAAAGTTAACTGGAGGCGGATCTGCCGTTTTACAACTTGAAAATCCTGAGGAGCCTTTCCAAGGCGGCATAGACATGATTGTGCAGTTCCCAGACAAGCCATCCATAGTTGTCAGCGGTGCAAGCGGTGGCGAACGCTCTGTTTCGGCTGTTGCCTTCATATTCTCCTTGAAAGATTTTACGCCTTCATCATTTTACATTCTCGACGAGATTGACGCACATCTGGACGCTTTTCACACTACCAAGCTTTCTGACCTTCTTCTTGAAGAGGCTGGAAAAATCCAGTTCATAGTGATTACTTTAAAGCCTGAGATGGTGAATAAGGCGCAGAAAATTTACGGAGTTTACGCGCGTAACGGTGTTTCCAGCGTCATATCCGCTAAGTTCTTGGAGGCGACCAGCTAAATGTCCACGGCGATACGTAAGCCGTTTTACCTGAGACCACCGTGGAACATTCTCTTTGAATTAAACAAACTTGAAAAGCTCACGCCTTGGAATGTGAACATCTCTTACCTGCTCAGGTCGTTTCTTTCGGAAATGGAGCGGACGGGAAAAGTGGATTTCAGAGCTTCAGGTGTTGCACTGGACTCTTCTGCACTCATCTACTTGATGAAGTCTAAGCTTCTGCTTACTTTGCAGGAGCCACCAGCACCGCCGAAACCACCTCCAGATTTCGTTCCACCACCGTTGTTTTTGCCTTTGAGGCATGAATTGACTTCAACGACTATTCAGCATTTGTTGGATGTGTTGGATGATGTTTTGAAAGGTGAGAAGTTGCATCGTATCGACAGGGTTGTTGCGCAACCGGTTCTTCCGGCTGTGTCAGACATCTTGCCTCAGTTTGACGCGTTTTTGGCGGAACTTGAGTTGCAGATGGAGAAGCTGTACGCGCTTCTGTGTGAGAAGGTTAAGGGTGCTGGGATTATTGAGTTTTCAACGTTGATAAAGGGTGTGGACAGAATAGAGGCGGTTCGCACATTTATCCTGCTGCTTTTTCTGGCTCAGGATGGAAAAGTGAGTTTGTGGCAGAATGAGGAAACCGAGGAGTTATACATAGCTGTGGGGAACTTAAACGTTGCAAGAGACGAAAAAGCAATCCGCTAATTCACAGGCTGATGCCCAGCAGGCGCAAGAGGTAGAGAAAACGCGGCGTCTCCTGCGGTTGTTGGAGGCAGCCTTGTACGTTGCTGGTCGTCCTTTGAACCTTAATGAGCTATGTTCTGTTTTAAGCACCAGGTCGAAAAAGAAAACTAAAAAATACACTAAAAAGCTCATGCAAGAATACTCAGCCAGAAACACTGCGCTTGAAATATTGGAGTTGAAGGATGAACGCTACGTTTTACAGTTGAAAGCAGATTTCACTCCGTTAGTTAAGAAGCTTGTCAATAGACCGTTGCTTTCCTCTGGTCCATTGAAAACGCTTTCTTACATTGCGTATAGGCAACCTGTCTCGCAGAAAAGAGTGATTGAAGTGCGGGGTCAGCACGCTTACGGTCACGTGAAGCTTCTAAGGGACATGGGGTTGGTTGGGGCTGAACGCGCTGGGCGTTCAATGACGCTGAGGACGACTGATTATTTTGCGGATTATTTCGGGTTAACTCATGACACCGCAACGATGAGGAGAGAGTTAAAGCGCATATTCGGCGAAGCATTAAAGGAAGAGAGCTAATCCTAAAAGGATATATGAAAGTGAAAACACAGGAACTCGATAAAGCGCTTACTTGTGCTGTTTCGGCTTTTCGTTCTGAGCTTTCAGCAGTTGCTTGGCGATTCGATTTATAACTTGTTCTTTCGAGCCTTTTTTCTCTACCAGAAGCATGCCCGTCTTCACCCACGGCGTCTTGGAGTAACCTTTATCCGCCACCACTTCGAATTCCAAGCCTGTTTTTTGTGCGGCTTCTTGGATTTCCAGAATTTTCGGAGACTGCACTGCCAAACTCTTTGGGACTCGCCGCCCTTCGTTTCTCGTTTTTGCTTGGTCAAAGTAGGCTGGCCAAATCATGATTTTTTCTTGTTTGCGCATTTAATCACCATTTTCATTTGTGGGCGTAATAGGCAGTTAATTTCGCATTGTTCTCGTCTACGCGAACGAAGCCGAACCGTTCAAACTGTATCACAGCGTCTGGCTTTAACTTTTTGCAGGCGCTCTCCGCGACGCCCTCATTCACGGTCGCGTTGGGCATCACCACTTGGCACGGGAACTCGGCACCCTCGAGTATCCAATGGATAAACTTGGCTTTAGCTTTTCTCGCTTCCTCGTAGGCTTCACTGGCAAACGACGCTTCCAACGAGCCGGAGTTTACGCGTTCTATCTTGACGTTAAAAAGCTCCATTAGCCTGATCACTTTTCCAACCTCTGCAGCGTCCGCGTCTCTTTTTGCTATCCAGAAAACTGCACCTTCGCCTTTAGGCGTTACGGTATATTCTCTGAACCCTCTTTCAGGCTTTTCTGGATGTAAAGGCAGTTTAGGTCTGAAGATTTTTGGGATATACTTGACTTTTAGCGCGGTCGGCTCTGAGACAAAGAAGTACCTGTCACTTGTCGGGTCCAAGATTTTGCGGTTGTAAGCGTATAGGTTTTCCCAGCTTAACGTCACATCAGCCGTTTTGGGTCCAACGTCAATTATCATTTTCTCAATGGCGCCAGTCGTTATCCCGCGCCGCCTTAAAGCCGCGAACGTTGCCAGCCGAGGATCATCCCACCCCGCGTACAAGCCGTCCCTCACGCCCTGAACAATCTTAGACTTGCTCAAAAAAGCCCCTGTTATCTTCAACCTGCCGTAGTGAATGGCTTCAGGATACGTCCACCCCAAATGCTTGTACATGTACTCTTGCCTGACCTTGTTGGTTAAGTGCTCTTTGCCGCGGATTATGTGCGTTATACCCAACAGATGGTCGTCTAAGCCTGTTGAAAAGTTGTAGAGCGGCCAAACGCGGTACTTGCTGCCAACACGCGGGTGCGGATACTTCTCAGGGTTAATAATCCTGAGCGCAGGCCAATCCCGCACCGCAGGGTTCGGATGCTCCACGTCTGTTTTAACGCGAACCACCGCTTCGCCTTCACCGTAATCGCCATTCAACATGCGCTTCCACCGAACCAAGTGCTCCGCTGGTGACAGATCGCGGCAGTTGCACGGATTTTTGGCTAAAGATTGTTTCCGGAACTCGTCAGGCATGCACGTGCAGACGTAAGCGTTCCCGTCCCGCAGAAGCCTCTCAGCATACTCATAGTAAATCTGGAGCCTGTCGCTCTGGATGTACTCTTCATCCGCCTTGCACCCCAGCCACGCAAGGTCTTCTCTGATGCGGTCGTAAAACTCCAAAACTGGCCTTTTCACCTTCGGGTCAGTGTCCTCGAAGCGCAGAATGAACTTGCCCTTGTACATGTGCGCGTACTCGTGGCTTAGGATTATGGCTCTTGCTGAACCCAAGTGCAGGACGCAGTCGGGGTTCGGCGAAAAACGCGTGACAACCTGCTTGTACTTGTCCGCGTTCGGCAGTGGTGGGAGGCCTTTTTCCTCTTCCACGGGTTTTTCTTTTTTGAGGGCTTCGTGCCAGTTTTCCTCAATCATCCGTTTTTGTTCTTCGCTGGAAAAGCTGTTGACCTCGTTAACGACTTTGCTGATTAAGCTTGAGAGTTCTTTTGCTTTCGTTTTTAGTTCTTGTTTTTCGCCGATGATTCTGCCTATGATGGCGCCTGCTTGAGCTTTTCCGCCGTGCTGTAACGCGTTTAGTAAGGCGGCTTTTCGAACAAGTTCTCTGAGGGCTTTATTGTTTTCCAGTGTCAATTTTTTACAGCTCGTGAAGGTTAGATGGTTCTTTTAATCAAGAATTCCGCGAACGCTTTTAATTTTTCCTTAGCCTCGGACGAGGGCAAGAGCTTATCCACTTCGTTCCAGCTTTCCTCAACTATCCGTGCGGCAGTGCGCTTCACGTGCACTATGGCGTGGTATTTCTGCATTAAGGCTATGGCTTCGTCGCGGAGCGCTTGGTCTGAAGTGTGCATGTTAAGAATCTGGATGAGGCGCTTCCGTTCTGCGCTGCTCGCGTTTTTCAGCGTGTGAATGACCATCAGGGTTCTCTTTCCTTCGGTTATGTCCTGTCCGACCCCGCCCTTCTTTTCCGCAAACGCCTTCCCCGTCAAATCCAGAACGTCATCCTGCATCTGGAAAGCCACGCCTATACTCTCAGCAAACCGCCCGAGCTTCTCCACCAACTCCTTGTCGGCACCTGACAGAACCGCGGAGATTTTGGCTGCCATCCGCGACAAAGTGCCCGTTTTGTAAGCGCACATCTGCAAGTAATCCTCCTCGTCCAAGTCGTCCGCGTTAGCTATGCCCCTGTGCCACGTGATGTCCATGGCTTGCCCCAAGCTGAGGTTTATCATCTCCTGCACGTAAACCTCGTAGATGTCCCGCAGTGTCTCCGCTGGGAACTGGGCTTTTTTCTCCATCAGCGGCAGCAGCGGCAGGTAGTACATGGCGTTTCCGGCGTTAACAGCTATATCCACGCCGTAAACCCTGTAAGTGCACGGCTTTCCCCTTCTAAGCTCCGAAGAATCCTCTAAGTCGTCAACAATCAAAGTGCCGTTGTGAACGACTTCTGGAATTATGGCAAAATCCTGGCAGTCAGCCGAGTTTCCGCCCAAAGCGTCACAGATAAGCAAAAACAGGGCTGGACGCCACCTTTTTCCGCCCCTGTCCAGAATCTCCCAGATTGGCTCGGCAATCCCCTTGTTCAAAGCCTCCAAGTTGCTGCTGTACAAGGGTGGATTAACCTTGAAGAGGATCGAGTTTTCAGAAAATTCCCGTGGAATATACTTCTCAATCGCCTTATCTATTAGAAGCGCTTTTTCCTCAAGAAACCTTTCAACATCCACGCTTAATGCGCTCCCCTCTTGGCGTAGCCCTCCACACTGAAACCCCTGGTTTTCAGCCACTCCGCAGTCCTACCTGCCACCACAACGGGCGTCTTTGCCAATTGCGGCACGCTCTCCGCTCCCACAAGAAACATTACATTCCTCAACTCCTCTGTAAAAAGCGAAAGCAGATTCTCCGTTTCTTTGGCACCTTCCACCGCGGTTTGAAGTACTGGCAGAGAGACACTGGCCAAACAGGCGCTAAGCGCCAACGCCTTAGCCACGTCCACACCGCTGCGAACGCCGCCGGAAGCAAACACGGGAATTTTGACCGCTTGAGCCGTTTCTACAAGGCTTACCGCCGTTGGGATGCCCCAATCCCAAAAAACGCCACCTAACAAATGCTCCATGCTGGTTACTTCTGACCGGTAATATTCGACCGCGGCAAAGCTTGTTCCGCCCGCTCCACCGACATCTATCGCTTTCACGCCCGCCGCCTCAAGTTTCCTCGCGTCTTCCGTAGCAATGCCGCCACCAGTCTCTTTCACAATAACTGGCGTGTCAAGTGCCCCAGCGACCTCCCCGATTTTTGCGAGAACGCCCTTGAAGTTAGTTTGGCCTTCGGGCTGCACGGCTTCATGCAAAGCGTTCAAGTGTACAGCCACTGCATCAGCGTCTATCATCTCCACCGCCTTCTTCACCTCTTTCACGCCGTACCCGTGGACAAGTTGTACTCCACCTATGTTAGCGATCAGGAAAGCATTGGGCGCTTTTTTTCTTGCTACAGCAAAGGTTTTTTCCAGTTTGGGGTCTTCTATGGCTGCGCGTTGGCTCCCTACGCCCATGCCTAAGTTCAGGTGCTCAACGGCTTCAGCTATAGCCGCGTTTATCCGCGTGGCTTCCGCCGTTCCACCCGTCATGGCACCTACGATTAAGGGCGCAGAAAACTTATGACCCAAAACGGTCGTGGACAAATCGATTTTTCGCTTGTCAACCTCGGGCAAGGCTCGATGAATAAATTGGATGTCTTCAAATCCCGCGGTGGCTTCTCTGGCTTGAGCCGCCTCCTTCAGGCAAATCTTTATGTGGTCTGCCTTGCGCTTCTCTGTTTCTTCTCCCAATCCTACTCCTTCCGTATAACTGTACCTTCTACCGCTTCTCCCATAAGAGCTTTGTAAACACGGTTCGGTTTCCTCGCGTTCACGATATTGACTGGGATTCCTTCAGCTAAGGCTGGGATAAGTTCGGTTACCTTGCCGAGCATGCCGCCTGTAACGTCAGAAGCGGTGGACCCGCCCAGTTTTTCTTTGATTTTTTCAAGTTCACTCAACGTCAGATGCGTGTACAACTTGGCGTTTTTCGCCATTTTTGGGTCTGCATCATACAAGCCGTCAGTGTCCACACCAATCACGATGTTGGCAGCGCCGAGTTTTCTTGCCAAGTGCGAAACAATCTGGTCGCCCGAGAGCACCGTGAACCCCAACTTCTCGTCTAATGTGGCGTCTCCGTAAAGAACTGGTGCAAACCCCATTTTCAAGTACGACTTAAAAACCGTGTCTTCAAAGGTTTTGATTCGACCGTTTTCCGTTACCACGCAGCATGAGGGGGCGACGCTTATGGCGGGGATGTTGTGCCACACCAGCGAGTCCATAACCAAGCCGTTAAGCACCGTCATAACGTGGTGGGTCTCAGCGAACCCAACTTTCTGCGCTTCCTCCCGTAAGCCTTCTTTTATACCGTACTTTTGGGCTGTGGGATGCCCGAAACTCCCGCCGCCATGCACTATCACCAAGCTCCTAACTTGCGCCTTCTGAATCTCTTCTGCCAAGCGGTTTATGACTTCGGTTCGCACAGCCAGTTCCCCGTCTTTTTCGGTGATGACTGAGCCGCCGATTTTCAGGATTGTAAGTTTTGCCTCGCTCAATTCTCACACATCTCCACTTTGTTTAAGTTACCAAACGCTTAATTTTACATTATGGTGACGACGTCACCGTCTATGCGAATTACATCGCCCGTTTTTATCTTGGAAGTATCAATCTTGTCAACGCACGGTATCTCAGATATTATCGCGCCCACAGCAACCACGGTCTCGCACTCCTTATTAATCATCCCAGCAGGAGCCACACCATTCTTCTTCATCCTATAAAGCGTGTAAGAGCCAACCGTTGACCCCTTCCCATTCGGAAAAACCAGTATCTTGCCCTTCACGCTCTTGCCCTGCAGCTCATGCCCCTTCTCAATTATTTCACCCGTGTTCGGATCTACCCCGCCGTAAAACGAGATAGGCTGAGAAGTCACCATGGCTTCTTCCTGCGTCGTTCCTTTTGAGATAATTCTTCCTTTCAACTCCATTTTCCCGTCACCGCCGCTTCCACGCACTCTTCTAAACTGCCCATCTTGGTGAGCATCTTGTTATGCCTCGAATAGTAGCAGCCTTTCGCGGAGGTTGTCGCCACCGACTTAAACCTGCCCTTCAACGGGGCTACTGCCATGCAAGTGTCGCATGCGAATTTTCCTCCCGCACGCTCAATCACTTCGGTGTAACCTCGCTTGTCTGCCAACTGCTTCGCGAACCTTGAGGTTGCGACCCAGAACTCCGTGTTCGGAGAGATTTTTCGGCCTTTCACCAGCTCAGCTATCGCAGCGATTTCCTTAATCGAGCAGTGTGGACAGCCCACACACACCAATTCAATGTCCGTAACGTCATCGTTAATGTTCTCATACGCATCTTTGATATCCCCGTCTTCCACCGTGACCGAGTCTTTCGGAGGCTGATGCTTCTCTGACCCAGGAGTTATGCCTTCCATGTAGAAAAGCGGTTTTGAACCATAAGTCACCACCGACGCGCAGAAAGACTTCAACTCGTCCACTTCTGCGTCTTTTATGCCCGTTATGTACGGTATCCTGTTTTCCGCCTTTTTCCCGATACTGTAGCCTAGAGCACCCCAATCCGAGAACTTGGCTAAACAGGCGTTGACTTGCACATGGATGTCTGGCACTCGGTTCTCGTCCAGATGAAGCCCGTAGGACGGAGTCTTGCCCACAAACGCCGCCGCAAGCGCTGAAGGCCCACCTTCCCTGTTCGTCTTCGCCCCGATGACCGAGTTTGCGAAGGTCACAGCTGAAGATTCGGACCACGCAACGTGCTCTCCATAACGGGGCAGGTTGCCAATCAGATACGGCGTGCACGTACAGCTGACAAGTATACCCATTCTCGTGAACGCGTCTATGACCAAGTTTTGTTTTTCCGCAAATTCCTCGCTGATTCCGAGCTGCCGCCAGTTCTCCAAATCCATTCCCGCAGGGTTCAAAGTTGTAAGCACCTTGACTCTGCCGTCCTTGGCGAGTTCATTCAGAAATTCCAGCCCTGCGTCGCCGAGGTTGTGGTATGACACGCCTGCCACCTGCACGGAACCCACTTTTATGAGCTGTTTAGCGCCGTAGATGTCTCCTAGGGCGACGAGGATTTCCATGGATTTTCTTACGGCGTAGCCTTCTTCGCCGCTGAGCATTTTTTTTTCTTCTTTGGTGAGGTGCATGAGAATCACAGGTAACTGTTTAAGTCAACTTGGCGGTACCTTTCTTTCACGAAGCTTTTGTCGGTTTTCCCAGAGGGGATTGTGGCGTCTAAGCCCATCTTGCACGTTCTCGCCTTTTTCCCTTCAGTCAAATCTCCAGACGGATCAAGAGACGAGCCTCGCTGGTTGGGCAGGATAACGGCGTTTTTGTCCGCTTGGAACCTCGTGGCGACCGCCCATTCCACATCGTTTGGGTCGTAAATGTTTATGTCATCGTCCACTATGACGCAGTGCTTAAGCGACTTGTGCCCCTCAAACGCCGCGGTTATCGCTTTTTTTCCGTCGTCTGGGTTCTGCTTCTTTATTTGGACAACCGCGTGGAGCCAACTGCAACCGCCCGGAGTGATGTAGACATCGCGGCACTCGCAGACTTTGTTTACTTCGTTAAAGATGGTGGGCTCTTTCGGCATACCCATCAAGAATTGGTGCTCATGCCTTCCAGGCAGCAGAGTTTGGTAAATCGGCTTTTCCCGGTGAGTGATGCACTTAATTTCGACCACTGGTTGCTGTCGTATCTTGTCGATTGTTCCCGTAGTATCTAGAAACGGACCTTCTGCTGCTTTTTCTTTGGTTATTCTTCCCTCCAGCACGATTTCGCAGTCTTTAGGAACTTCAAGGTCGATAGTCTTGCACTTAACCAGCTCTGTCCGTTCTAACGCGTTCGCCATTCCCAGCTCGTCAACGCCCTTCGGCAAGGACGTGGCAGCGGCGAGGAGAACAGCGGTTGAGTTGCCTATGCAAATAGCGACGTCAAGTTCCCCGCCAGACTTTTTGAGAGCCGTGTCCGTGCCCCGCTCTTCAACGATTCTGGCTACGAAGCGGTTCTTGCCTATCAGCATGAGCCTATGGAAGCACATGTTTCTGCCCAGTTCAGGGTCCCGCACGATGGAGACCGCGGACGCGATGTATTTTCCGCCGTCTTTTTCCGTGTACCGCATTATGGGCAGCTTTGTTAAATCCACTTCTGGTTCCACTATTTCTTGGCATTCGCCTTTCTCCACAGCCTCGGGAGGTAAAGGATTCTCAATGGCGCTGGATAAATTGTGCAGCAAATGTTCCTTTTTCAGGGTTAAAGCTCTGCCAATAATTTCTTTGGAAGCCAATAAGCCTGCTGCGACGGGGATGCTGGATTCTTTAACGTTTTCAAAAAATACGGGCTTTTCGCCTAGTGCCTCTATAACGCCCGCCATCTCGTACTCTGTTGACACCGCTTTGCTTATGCGCGTTAATTCTCCGCTTTTTTCAAGCGTTTCCAGGAAACTTCTAAAACCCAATTCGCATTCGCCTTGCATTCTAATTGTTAATTATTCTCTTATATTTTTTCGACCCCGATTTTTGTTCTCAACACTTCAAAACCTTCTTTTTCGATGGCTTTCGCCACTCGCTCTTGCAGTTCCTTTGTCGGGGTTAACGCGGTCATGCAGCCTCCGCCTCCGCCACCTGTAAGTTTAGCGCCATAAGCGCCTTGTTTTCGGGCTATGGCCACCAGCAAGTCAAGTTCTAGACTTGAAACCTCGATTTCCTGTAGCAGGCGGTGGTTTTCGTTCATGAGTTCCCCAATTTTTTTCAGGTCGTAGGCTTCCAACGCTTTTCTGCCTGCATACACCAGCGCTTCCGCCTGCTTGAACAAGGGGTCGCATTTCTGCGGGTTTTGCCGTTTTCTCTCCGCCACGCCTTCAACCATGGTCTTGGTATTGGCGACTTTGCCAGTGCTACCTATGATGATCTCCACTGGCTTCCTTATGCTGATGCGATCGATGGTGTTGGCTCCGCCGGTCAGGTTCTTCTGGAACCAAAGCAGGCCGCCGAAAGTGGCTGCCGTGTTGTCAATGCCCGACGGGTTCCCCGCGTAAGCCTTCTCTGCCTCATAGGCAACCTCATTAATCCTTTCGTCTGGCACGTTCATGCCAAGCTCTTTTGCGACGGCTCTGGCGATGGCGACGCTGCTTGCTGCGGAAGCGCCTAACCCACTGAAGCCAGGGAGGGTTCCACCCATCCAGATGCTCAAAGGCGTCTTGGGGTCGATTCCCATAGCCTTCAGCATGCGGTCAATGGATTCAAGCTGCTGCAGCCGTTTCTCTTCGCTGTAGCCTTTCGCGGTTTTTCTCTCATCCCTAACGGCGATTGCTTTTCCTGTTTTCTTCACTTCCGCCTCAGTTGTTGAGTTGATGGCAGAAACGATGCCGGGCACGCCGTGGACGACGAAGTGTTCGCCAAATAAAATGACTTTTCCGTAGCCAGACCCTTTTCCCATTCAAGAGCACCTCGAAAGAATAGGTATTACGCAGATTAGATAAAAACGTTCTTTTAAATAGGAACCTTCAGCGCAACATGCTACCGTAAAAAAACGAAAAGAGGCAAGCGTATACAATTGCAATTTACGTTTTGTATAGGCTGCCTTATTGTTCTCGGAGCACTTTAGGCACGTAGGCGCATGCTGGGTCGCTTTCGAACAGGTCGCCTGTGTAGTACTCAGCGCGGGTCCTGCAGCCTCCGCATATCTCGCGGTACTCGCACACTCCACACTTGCCTTTAGCGCGCGCGTCAAGGTTTCTTGACCAAGCCTTGTAGCAGCACACGCAGCACTTCAGCTTTCAAATAATGATGTGGTAGTCTCTTGCGAGCACTTGAATCGCCCATTTTTTCGCTCACGCAGCTACTGGTTGAACCTATATAAAAGGGGGTATAGACAAAAATCACATAACAGGGAAAAGAAACAATGATTCTCAACCAGCAAGTGTTACAGGTTCAATCCCAGTTTTAGACCTTTAGGACCGCTCTTAGCGTTTTTGGGTTAAACACCGCGAACTTGGCTTTTTTCAGGTTTCTGCCGATTTTCGGTATCAACCCTGCTGCGTCCGTTCCGAGTTTGCATGTCAAAGCGTGTTCAAGCAATCCTAACGGTTCCACATCAATAACATCGCGCTCCAGCTTTGCATGCTGAAGTGCTGTCTCTATCTCACGAAGAGAAGAGCCCAGAACCAAAAGCCTGTCCAGCAAGGATTCCCGCCAAACCACGTATCTTTCAATTTGTCCACTTGACAGTTCAGCGTCTATGCAGCTTTCCGCTCCGTTCAGACTGGTAACCTTCACGTTTACGGGCAACCCTTCGCAGAGACCAAAAAGCTCCGCAATCTTTCTCAAAGCAACTTCCTTGCCATCCACTAGCTGAGCCTGCAAACGACGCAAAACCACATTTGCGTAGATGATTTTCGGCTGGAAAACCCCCACATCCACCGACAGCGCACCTTCGCTTTTTCCAATATTTGTAATGTAGCCTTTTAACGTTGAAAATTTTCTCACGTTCTCGAAGTTGCTTGGGCAAAGACCTACCTCTTTAATCAAGTAGTTTGCTGCGATCGCTTCATCGTCTCCTGCAAGGTCTACTTGAACCCATCCGTCAGCCACCGTGCCTAGACTTTTCGCTTCAACTTCCAGCCCTTTGAACAAAAGCGTTAAGGCTTTGCCGACCTGTTTCAGCTGGGCATCATTATTGATTTTTGTCAGTAACGTCAAAGCAGTCATGGAACGCCGCCAATAAGACCTGTTATTTCCTCGTACAGCTTTCGAACTCGCTCAGCCGCTTCCCACTTCAGTTCCCCAGAAAGCTTCTCAACGGTTACGTCTATTGGCGCTCGCTTCGAGTTTTCAATCAGCTTATCAGCGTACGAAACCACCTTCTCCTCAAGCGTAATCGGGACGTAAACGTCTTTCGGCCACCCTAACTTTTCCGTTTCAGCCGTGGTTATTCCGCCTCCAACGTGCCTCTTTATTATCGAAACCACGGAATCAGGTAACCTTGCCGACTCAGCGATTTCTGCTCCGATAACCGCGTGGTGAACCGTGTGAGTTTTTGAGCGACCAATATCATGGAGAAGCGCACCTGCTTCCACAAGCTCAAAATCAATTTGGAAGCCTTTGTCTTTGAGAATGTTTGCAGTCTCTAACGCGAGCTCTGCAACTGCCTTACAATGATTTATGACTTTAGCGGAGCATCCGTGTTCACGGAGAAGTTGCAATGCTTGTTCCCTGGATGGAAGAGTTTCACTCACCCAGTTCCTTCCTTAACTGCTCAACCTTCTCCGATAATCTCTCAACAAACTTTGCATTTTCACAGTGCGCCAAAGGTTTGCCGCAGGTGGAACAATGGAAAACCAGTTCAACAGCTTCTTCAAAAGGAACTCGCTTACATCCTACTGTATTACAATAATAAAAGTCATGAGTCTTCTCATATTCCAGTCGAACGTTCAGTTTCTCAAGAACCCTGCGTTTCTGGCTTAAAATAAACCCTTCAAGCTGATTCGGCTGGAGTTTCCAGTGGAATATGAACCATCCAGTTTTGGGGTCACGCGTTCTTCTCAAACTCACAAGAGAATGGTCATAAAGCTTGTACAGAATCTTACGCACTAAATTCAGCCGAATACCAGTGTTGTTAGCAATTTCGTCGTCCGTTATTTCATCCACATTTTTTATAAACTCAATCAGCGCTACCGCTTCTTCCTCACCCATCGCCGTAGCAACTTTCATCAGCGTTGCATCATCAATAGTTGATAACATGCTCTACTTTCCTTTCAATATAAATAAGTCAACGCTACAATAAAACTCTTATTCACGTTTCAGCCAAAATCAACATCCAACTACCGTTTTCTTCCCTCTTTCCTGAGGCACAATCTTTATTTTCGCTTTTTTAAACCCTCTTGCTAACTCTTTCCCTTCAAAGAACCGGTCCAAAAAAACAGCAAGCGCAGCGCATTCCGAGTGCGGTTGATTTCCGATAGACACGTTAAAGTCAGACACCTCGTCAGAGAAAAATTCTCCCGGAACCTTCTGGCTTCCAACAACCAACAAAACATTTTTTCCCGAACTTCTAATTCTACCGAGAACATCGCTTGTCTCTACGTTCTCCCCATAGACTGTTAAGTGGACAACGATCCCGCCTTTGGCTTTCCAGCTATTCACAGCGCTTTTCCACGATGTACCCATTTCAAAAAAGAATTCGCCGCCCCAATTTCCCGTAACCTTTTCCACAGTTTCTTTAATCCTCTTATCCACCGTATCAGAAAGCAGGAACCCTGAAGCACCCAATGCTCGCGCTGTCAGAGCAACGTGGCTTGTGAGCCTCACGTCTCGTTGCGGCCTGTGACCCCACCTCAGCACCACAATTTCCTGCGCGGTTTTTTCCTTTCTATCGGGTTTTGTGGATTGTTCCGAATTTTCCATCTAATTCTTCAACTCGTTTTCTCACTTTTTCCGTGAAAAGGGGGTTTGCCTCAAAAATGACTTGCACGGAGTTGCTCATGAACTTTACCTTCTGAACATCTGCCCTTTCATGAACCCAAGACATGAAAGGCATAGTTTCGTTAGTCAATGGAACAGAGAACGACGCTTGAACGTAATCTTCAAGGTTTTTCAGTATCTCCTGTTTCAGCAGTTCAAGGTTCATGTGGCGCAACGCGGATATGAGAATCGGATTCTTGATTTTCGTTCTCAGTGCTTCAAGCTTTTGTTTCGTTTCTTTTTCACTCAGCAAGTCAATTTTGTTCAGCACAGATATAATCGGTATGCCTGACGCTCCTATGCGCTCTATTGTTTCCAGGCAGATGCTGTTTTTCTTTTCGATTTTTTCCAAGGGTTCACTTATGTCTAACACTAAAAGTATGAGGTCTGAGTAGATGGTTTCTTCAAGAGTTGAATGGAAAGCCTCTATCAGCGTTAAGGGCAAACGGTCTATGAAGCCGACAGTGTCTGTTAAAAGAAACTTGCGTTTCGAGATTTCCATAAGCCGAGTGGTGGTTGAAAGCGTCGTAAACAGCGCCTTGTCAACTCGTGCTGTTTCTTCCGTCAAAGCGTTAAACAATGAACTTTTGCCAGCGCTTGTGTATCCTGCCAAAGAAATAGAGAAAAACCCTAACGCAGCCCTTCTTTCACGGTGCAAAAGCCGTTTCTCCCGGATTTTCCGGAGTTTCCGTAGGATGGTGTGAACCTGCCTCTTTACGGCGTCGTAATAAACGTCCGCTTCGTAGGCTCCAAGCCCCATGAACCCAGGCTGCTCCCTCAACTTTGCCAGTCTCACCCTTTCTTTAGCGTGAGTAAGCTCATACTGCAGTGTCGCCAGCTGAATCTGCAGTTTTGCCTCTGTGGTTGTGGCTCTTTTCGTGAAAATTTCAAGTATCAGCTTGAAGCGGTCAATGGCTTCTACACCTGTGGCTTTTGCCAAGTTGTAGGATTGAACCGACTTCAGAGGATTGTCAAAAAGAAGTTTTTCAGCGCCCGTTTCTTTGACAAGCGTGGCAAGTTCTTCCACTTTTCCAGCGCCTATCTGGTAACGGGCATCAGGCTCTCTAGTTTGCTCCAATTTTGCGACAACGGTGTATCCACCGGCTTCCGCAAGTTTTTTGAGTTCTTCTAAGCTTGATTTTTCGTGGTTTAGTCGTCGCTGCACTATGATTGCTTTCGTTCTGTGGGCTCCTCCCCAGCTTTCTTGTTCAGCCGTATCAGGTCCCCTAACGTTGTTTCCCGATTTGTTGACTTAGGAAACCCCTGTGAGATTTTTTCTTCTTTTATTGGAACTAGAAGCTTGATTTTCAAAGCATGCTCAAGCTTTGTGACAAGCAGGTTGTTAGGCGACATTTTTCCAGTCTCAAGTTTGCTTAAAACTGACGCTTTCTCGTTTATTTTTTTGCCAAGTTCTTCGTGGGAAAGACCCAGTTTTTCTCGCGCCTGCCGGATTTTCGAGTCGTAACCTTCCACTACCTCTTGAGTGATTGCTACTTTGGGTTGCGCAGGCTTCTTTTTCTGAATAAACGGAATTGATGTCAGAGGTTTCTTTGGATTTCTTTGCCTGAACTCTATCTCTTCTTCCCTGATTATTCTTCCATGTTTTGAACATTCAATGCACACTGTTAGTTTGGCGCCTTCAATCTCGGCTCGGATTGGGCTGCCGTGGATTTTGCGTCCGCAAACTTCACATCGCACTGATTTTCCACCTAGATTGTCTCTATTATACGGTAGTGTTTATAGTTGTCGAATTAACAAATGCATAGTGCTGGTGAAATATTGGTGGAAAACGCGTTAAACCGCATCAGAAGCATCGCTGACTACCAGTTCGGAAAAGACGTAGGGGTTAAGCTGTTTCCAGAAAACGTTAACATCGTGTACTCCAAAGCAACTGGCAGAATACGCTACGTGTATTTGAATGGTAAAAGGCTTGCCACACTTCGCCCCACTGACGGCTTGTTATCTCTAAGCATCACCGCTGCCAAGCTTGTAGCTGAAAACCGGGGTTTCGCCAGAAGCTTTGTTACGGTGCGAAAAGACGTTTCGGAGTTTGTTGCTGACGGCGGCGACGTGTTTGCGGTGCACGTTGTAAAAGCTGATGATGGGATACATGGTAAGGACGAGGTTATCGTTGTCGATGAGGATAATCGGGTTTTGGCGGTTGGACGCGCCTTGTTGTCAAGCGCTGAGATGAAGGCTTTCAAAACTGGAGTCGCCGTCAAAGTTAGACACGGCTGTGTAAAGGAAAGTTAAGTATATGAAGGTCTACTGCAGAATAGTTGGTGGAAGCGATTATTATGCATAGACGCGTGAATCCCCGAGAACAAAGGCGCATGATGCAGCGCATGGGCATGAACATGGACGCTGTCCCAGACGTTGAAGAAGTGATCATAAAAACCAGCAGCAAGGAAATAACAATAGAGCAACCTGAAGTTGCAATTCTTGAGATGCAAGGGCAAAAAATCTTTCAGGTTATCGGCGGAAAACTCACCGAGAAAGCTCCTCAACGCCAAGTTTCTCAGACCACCGTGTCAGAGGAAGATGTTAAGCTGGTGGCTGACCAGACGGGCAAAAGCGTGGAAGACGCAAGAGAAGCCTTGGAAGAATGTGAAGGGGACTTAGCGAAGGCTATACTGCTGCTTCAGTCCTGATTGTTCTCTGGATGCCTGTTGCGTTCGGGAAACGTGCATCCTCTCTGTTTATAGCTTGAACTATTAGTTGGCTGAAGCCGGGTTCGGGGGTTGATTTTTCGGAAAGACTATGGCTCTTTATGTAAAGTAGAAGGTTATAGCCTGATTGTAAATTGGGAATCTAAGATACGGGAATTGTTTTTTTGGAATTATTCATCGATAAGAGCTGTTTGAGGTCTTTCTTCATCATGTTTACCCAGCCTTGTTCAAAATGAAATGAGGCGTTGTCGCTGATTACTCGGACCCTGCAGTTGCCTTGGCAATCAGACTCTTTTTTGGGGATTTTACCACATGTCGCTTTGCATAGTTCGTTAACGTAATTATTAATCCTTAGGTACAGTCTTTCTGGCTTGAACCTTGGCATATACTGCTCTGAGACTCTTTCGATGTCATTTTGAATCAGTTCTTGTTTTGCGGCGGCTGTGAATCTTTTGCCGAAAAGAAAACCTTTATCGTACTCTTCACGTTCCATAGCTTCCAACATCTTTCTAACAGAGTCTATTCCAACAAATCCAGATTTCGACTTTGGCTCCACTATTCGCAACAGAATCTTTTCATGTGACTCCGTATCCAAAGCGGTTATGTCTACTCCTTCCTCCCATTTTTGCCTCTCCTCACAGCTGTAGTTCCGCATAGCAATGAATAATTCGGCTTCATCTTGGATGCTTACTTTAACTCCTCCTCCTTTTTCTATAGTTTAACGGACCACAAATCTTTACAAAATCTTGTTGTCGCCAAATAATCTAAAAACTTGCGTCCATTACCTCTATATATTCTCGTCATCGCTTATATACCTCTCCCATAAACACGTTCCATTTAATCAAAAAACGTTCCGAAGCGCGCTAATGGTATGCTAGCTTTTAACCGCTGTTTTTTTGTTTACTTTCTTTATGGTTTTTCGCGGTTTAGCGTGCAAACCTTTAAATCAATTGGTCAGCTATACCTGCCCCAATTGAAAATTTTCTATTTTCAATTTCATTCAAAAGCTAACCGAGGTGAATTTACACGTCCCAAAAAAGAGAGTTTGAGATTAAATGCGATGACTGCGGCAAAAACGCTACAGTTCCTTTCAAGCCTAAAGCAGGCAAACCTGTTTACTGTAGCACATGCTTCTCAAAACACGTTTCAGAGAGACGAGGACGTTCCAATCTGAACTTCAGTTTTGACGCAAAAAATGCATGGGCAAGGCGAGGAAGCGATTTTAAAGGCAAAAAAGAGGAAGAGCCAGCCAGCATTTTCCAAAAATATTAGCGTGAAAAAACTTCAGAAGTCTGATCTTACAGGATACGCGCTAGAAAACGAGTGATTTGCCGGTTCAGTTATTTCTATACATGTTAACCCAGAGACAAGGATATTGGTTTTTTCCATGTCTCTCGCCAACAAATGTTAGGTAGAAGTTGCTTAAAAGGCAAATGGAAGACTCTTCCAGTGTTTTCGCCTTATTCCTAAATGGTGGGGAGATATTGGCTTTTTCGTGAATTTATTGCTAAAGGGGTTTTTTGGAATCACTGCAAGCAACCCCTAATAATACTGATATGCACAAATACCTAGCACACATTCGCGATTTTATAAACAACGCAAAAAATTGTTGTTGTAAGCATATATAGTGCCATATCATTGATAAAGTCAGGTATAAACCCCGATTGTTGAGCGCGCGCGCTAAGCTTAGGCACAAGCATTTTATTGTTTAGAAGAAAAATTTCATAGTTGAAAACGGAGTTCTGCAATGCCCACAACAGACTTTGAAAATTCCTTCAACTGCCTCTATAATAGAGACATAATAGCTATCGAGGATAAACCGATTTTGTTTTACGAACCTCTTAGTCTAACGCAAGATCCTTTTCTAGCAAGTCATAACTCAATCGACATGTGCTTTATACTAAATTTTTTATATACAAAGAACACGAAATAAGATTGGGAGAGATGGAGAATGGTAGCCAATAATTCAGTCTTGCTCAAATGGTCTAACATAGTTGCCTTTGTGTTCACTGTAATAGTTAACAGCTTAGCAGGCAGCACAACGCTCTTGGGCGGAGTGAATACTGCTCAAATATCTGATTCAAATCCTACGTTGATTACCCCGGCGGGCTACGTGTTCTCAATATGGGGAATAATCTATGTGTTGCTGGGCGTTTTCGTTATCTTCCAAGCGTTACCAAGCCAGAAAGAAAAAGAGTACACTAAAAAAATAGGGTGGCTGTTTGTCCTTAGCAGCGTTCTAAACATAGTTTGGCTTTTCCTTTGGCAGTTTGAGATACTCAGCGTGTCAGTTGTTCTTATGTTCTTTCTTCTGGCAACCTTGATTGCTATTTATCTGCGCTTAAACATCGGTAAGTCAGCGGTTTCTTTGCGTGAAAAACTGGCTGTCCATGTGCCCTTCAGCGTCTACTTAGGGTGGATCACTATAGCTTCTATTGCTAACGTGTCGGCTTTTTTGGTTTCAGAGAACTGGGATGGTTTCGGAATAGGCGCGGAAACATGGGCAACTCTGATCATAATAGTTGCGTTGGTAATCGCGCTTCTTGTGTTAGCGACTAGAAGAGACATCGCATACGGCCTCGTCATTGTCTGGGCGCTTGTTGGGATTGCTGTGAAGCAGAGTGGAAACCAAAGCATCGTAACTTTGACCGAAGCTAGCGCCATCATTGTACTGCTGGCTTTGGCTGCCGTTGTACTACTCAGCAGATTGAAAAGTGGTCATAATAATAACTAAGGAATAGGATCTAATGCTGACTAGCAAAAAGGTTCTTATCTATGAAATAATCGGCACTGCCTTCATAATTTTCTTAGGTAGCGCTTTACATTTTACATACGAGTTTTCAGGCA
>CAZJQR010000010.1:0-34756 GCA_964548345.1 uncultured Candidatus Bathyarchaeia archaeon
TTTAACCGCGTCTCCCAGTTTTTCAGGTTGTGTTCCACCGCCCTGTGCAAAGTTGGGTTTTCCACCTCCTCCACCGCCAATTATAGGCGAAACAGCTCGAACCACTTCATCAGCCTTAACGCCCTTTTCCACAGCCACTTCCCCAGCCAGCACCAGAACCCTAGCGTTTTTCCCATCCGCGCCGTAAAACAGCGTGACCGTTGCCTCATTCCGCTTTATCATCTCATTCGCCGTCTGCACCATACGGTCAACATCAATCTCTTCATGGAAATCACGCTTCACAAGCGTCACCCCACCAATTTCCTCCACCACACACACACACTCGCCTACACCAACCGCGCTCTCCTTGGCAGCCAACTCCTTCACCAGCTTCCGCTTCTCCGAGTTCGCTTCCTTCAACTCCTTCACCAGTTTCTCAGCCGTCTTATCCAACTTCTCCACAGGAGCACCCAACGTCTCCGAAACCCTCCACAACAAACGCTCCTCCCGCTGCACCGCCTTCAAAGCCTCAAGCCCAACCGCGTAACCAAGCCGCTCCACACCATCCTGAATACGCTCTGTGTAAACAACCTTGAGAAACCCAATCTCGCCAGTACGCTTCAAATGCGTACCCGCACACGCTTCCACATCCCAATCACCCGTCTTCACCACCCGAATATCCTTCCCAGGAACCGCACCACCCTGATAAAGCCTAAACCCATACCGCGATTCCGCCTCACTCCTCGGCATCCAAGCCGTCGAAACAGGCATATCCGCCAAAACCGCCTCATTCGCCAAAACCTCAATCTCCTCCACCTCCTCAACACTCAACCGCCGATAATGCGAAATATCCAACCGCGTAACCTCCACACCCTTCTGAGTACCATGCTGCCACACATGCTCACCCAACACACGCCTCGCAGCACCATTAACCAAATGCGTAGCCGTATGCGCCTTCATCAACGCATAACGCTTACCCCAATCAAGAACACCCCGAACCACAACACCAGCCTCAAACGCGACAGAACCCGCAACCTCATGTACAATAACCCTGCCCACCTTCCGCACACCAACAACCTCAACCTTCACATCACCGAAAACCAAAAAACCACCGTCAGCAGGCTGACCACCACCCTCAGGATAAAAACACGTGCGATCCAACACCACGTACTTGCCATCCACCACCTTAACCACTTCAGCGTCAAACTCTTTCTTGTACGCATCAACATAGTACATCTGCTCCGTTGCCGGCAACTCAGCAACCGCAGTTGCCAACGCCGATTCCGCTTGCCCCACTTCCTCTTCAACCGGCTTATCAGCCTGCATGTGCCTGCCAGCTATCAACGCGTAAAAATCCTCAGGAACATCCACTGCAACACCTTCCTCCTCCGCAACGTCCTTCACAATTTCAGGTGGAAGCCCATGAGAATCATAAAGCTCAGACAACGTAGCATCTGGTAAACGGCTGAGCCTTTTCGCCTTAAGGTCAGCAGCAATCCGCTTCACCATGCCTTCACCTCTTTTCAACGTGTCCTCGAACTTCTCCTGCTCCACCTTAAGCATCTCCACAATCTCATCCCGCATCGTTTTAATCCGTGGAAAATCTTTTGACCATAAGTCAACCTGCATGTCCACCACGTCATAAAGCCGATCAACATCCATGTCAAGGCTTCTCAGCAACCGGTAGACCTTGCGGAACAAAAGCCTCGCCAAATAACCCTCATGAATGTTGGAAGGCACAATGCCCTCAGAAAGCATAAAACTCAAACACTTCGTGTGATCCGCCACAGCAAACGCGTTCTCAACAGGCACAAGCACTCTGTCCAGCTCATCCACATCCATGCCAACATGCCTGGCTACTTCACGCCTTGCCTCCAAAGTGCTCGCAGTCTTATCCACAGTCACCAAACCAGAGTATTTCGCCACAGAAAATAGCAGCTCATCATCCACTTTCAACCCTGCCATGGCAAAAACCTTGTCCAGCAACTCACCGTAAACCGCGTGAAAACAGCTCGGCACACCCTGAGAAAGCCACGCAAAACGATCCAAGCCGTAACCTGTGTCCACGGTGCGTATAGGCAGCTTAACAAACTCGCCGTTCACAACCTTGTACTGCATGAAAACAAGCGTGGCAATCTCCAACCCGCGAATAATACATTCGACGTCTGGACCAGCATTTCCACCACCAACCCACACATCCTCCTTGTACGTGACTTCATCAGACTTCACACCTAACACTTCAGTAACGAACTCGTGATGAAAACGCACGGTTTGGTCTTTCCAGTAAACTTCCCTATCAGGATAATTGAAGGCATGGTGTCCACCCATCTCGAAAATGGTAAGATGCCTGCCAAAAGTTGGTCCCGTATTCGCAATATCCACCAATCGAATGCACGGCTGCGCTATCACAAGAGGGTTGGCTGGTGGCGGCGCGATGCCTTCGGTGACGTAAGGTTGGAAGTCAATTATGCTTGCGTGGGTCAGGTAGATGTCGCTTCGCCATCTGGCTACAACTGGGTAAGGTTTGACACGTGTGTGTCCGTGTTTTTCGAAAAAGGCCAGGAAAGCTTCGCGTATTTCAGGCAGACTGTAACGGTTTCGTGTGGGTGGGTTTTTGAGGAACGTGTAGCATGCGCATCCGTCTGAGGTGGATTCTCCGCAGTTTTCCTGTTCAGGGTTCTGGGTCCAAAAATCTTCTCCACATGTGGGACAACGTCTTCGGATGAAACCTTGCTCCTTAAAGAAGGGAAGCGCATATTCTTCTGGTGAGAAACGGTTCAAACTTTTCAGGTCTCCTTGGCAATTGCGGCTTATCCTATCGTTTAGAAGGGGTTACGGGAATCCTAATTTAAATAAATTGCTATATGGGATAAATGTCACCCGCGCACCTTTTCCCCTTCTTTTTTTTGGAGTGGTCTTAAGTGGTTAATGCGGATCGTGTTAAGCGGAAGCTGTCATCTCTGCTCTGCGATGGACCCACAACTGATAAAAAAGAATGGGCTAGAAGGCACAGAATTGAGAACGGTTTAACGCGACTACGAAAACGGAACCCTGAGAAATACAGAAGTTTGGAACTGCGGTTAATTCATGACCTTGAAGCAATAGAAAAGGCGATTTTGACAAATTACAATGACATAATGAAATAGACGGGTTTGCTGAAGCTCTGAACGAACAGAATATAGGAGAAAAAAGAACGCAGTCTGCTTGAAGGCTACTGCAATTGCTTTTCCCGTCCAGACTCCTTTTCAGCCCCTCTATTACATTTGATTTATGACTGTTACTAGCTAAACTAAAAAAGGGGAATGTAGATTTTATGCGGTTTTGCTTGGACTTAGCGTTTTCGAAGCATTAACACTATGACAGCGCCGACTACGATGATTGCAATTATCATGCCAATCGACATTGGCAAGAAGTATATGTCAGCAACGGATTCTGGAGTCGGTGTAGGCTCAGGAGTAGCAGCAGGAGCTTCTTCTACGTCTATTGATGTTACTGCGGATGATGGCCAGTAGCTTTCTGAGCCTTCGAATGAAGCGTAGACGCTGTATTCGCCTGGAACTTCGGGGGCAAAAACAACTCTGAACATGCCGTCTTCGTCGCTTGTTGTTCTGCCGACTTCATAGCAGTTGTTGTTGGGGTCGAGCACGCTCACGATTACTTCAACGCCCTTAGCGTTCGTCGGCTTCGGCTTCTGCATGTACACGTACTCCATCCAGTCGCTCATGCTCGCGTCAGAAACAGCGGGAACACCATTCGGGAACCGCGCTGCCTGCTCGTTCTGCTTACTGCCAGCCGAAATGTCCATCACCGAACCCGTGATCACCACGGGCGTGTCGAATGCGGCAGCGACGTTTGGCGCCGTCACTGTAGTAGCGCTGGGTCCTTTGGCGACAGCGTAAATTTGGTTGTCATACATGTTGTAGTACACTAGCGTGCCATCTGCAACAATATTTTCTGGATATCCTGGGCCTCCATTATTAGGACAATAGCCCAGCATGCTCCAAATCTGTTCACCGGTTGTAGCATTGAGACAGTATATCCTTTCGTTTACATAGTATGGTGATTGAGCGCCGTTTCCGTGCTGAGTGGTGTAGGCGTAGACCTTTCCGTCCGCAACGGCGGTTACCATGGTGGGCATAAGACCCCAAGGCGAGTTAATTCCGTTATTGGTGCTGTTGCCTGGTCCGCCGTTACCGAACGTCCACAGCAGATTTCCGTTGGATAGGTCGTAGGCCCAAACACATCCGCCGTAGCCCTGAACGTAAATGTTGCCGTAGGCAACAATACCGCTCTGTCCAGATCCTAGTCCACTGCCAAAGAATTGATAATCATTTGGAAACACCGTGGTTGTTGGACCCCAAACTGGATTTCCAGTGTCTAAGCTAAAGCCTTGATATTGCATAGTCTCGGAGCATTCCAGTGCGATAACGCGGTTAGTTGGGTCTACCGCTCCGAACCTCAGTGTGTAGCTGCCAATGTCGTTGTTGCCTGCCATCAGTTCTGGTGCGGTGTAGTTTTTGACCCACAATGCCTGTCCTATTGGACCTCTGCTCGCGTTCAGATTAATTGCCCACATCGTGTACGGGTTTGGAGTATACTGAGAACCGGGACCTAATGTTAATCCACTGCTTGTACCGAATAGAATGTCGCCGGGAAGAACTGCATTGATTGTTGGTCCAGTTACACGAACTCCCGTCGCACCGCGATCGTGGTCGAGACCAAGCCCATTCAAGTTAGCGTTTATCGTCACGTTCCAACTAAATGCAGTAGACTCACTCCCATCAAATGTTCTGCCTAAGGGTCTATATGGACCTGATGGTGCTGCGGGATTAAAGATTATCGCTGTAGTGTTCCATAGAGCTAACGTTCCAGTTTGGCTGGTGGTATTGTAGTTGAGGCAATAGCGTAGCAGTTCGCCGTTTTCACCGTAAGCGGCAGTTCCACTGGGAACATTCGTTATGTTCATTACCCACGTTCCGGTGAACCCGTCATAGGCAATCCATGTACTGCCAGAAGCCTGCCATAAGTAGCCGCTGGGGATGCCGCCGGACTGGTTAGGGTCGACTTCATTGAATATTTGGCCCCATGTTGGGTTGAAAGTAGCAGTGGAATCCGTCCATAAGGTTTCTCCAGTGCGCAAGTCTACGCAAACATAAGCACCGGCGTAAGTGACACCGTCCACTACAGTTATTCTAACTCCGCCAGAATGGCTCAGTGGCATTTTATAGTAGAGGAGTCCGTTCATTATTATTGCGTTGGCGAATCTTGGTTCGTATGAACTTCCCGAGTAGTAGGTCGATCCAGGGACGCCAGTGTTGCTTCCTCCGATAACGCCGCCGAACTCAATTGGCTTTGTCCACATTATGTGACCGCTGTTAGGCGCAGTGCCGTCAGGCTGGAAACAATTCCAACCACGCTGTTGGTAAGAGCCGAGTTGGGCAGAAGCCGCGCCAAGCCAATTTGAAGCAATAGTGTACCAGTATATGTTCTCGCCTTCTATCGGACGAGTCCAGTACTCGGTTGGAAGCGGATAAACAGTTTGCGGTAATGGTTCTTCCTGTACGGTGAGTGTCGCGGTTGCGGTTTGAGGCGTGTAGACATCGCCGGCCAAAGCGTTGATTGAAGCGTTGATTGATGCTGTAAGCGGGACAGTTGAAGTTACTTGCGCTAGAGTTGGGTATGTCATTCCTCCGAAAGTGAACGTAAACGTGTAGTTGCCTGCTTCTGCAGGTACGTAACCAATAGTTTGTATACCCCCTGGGTTGGCAACATAGTCTGTAGGATTCCATAAGGTTTTGATTGTTTCGTCAGGCGACGTGACAGTGAGCATGTAGTTCTCTTTTCTTATGTTGTTAGTGAGGGCTGAGTTGGGCAGGGGTTGGGCAGTCCAGAAAGTAATTAGCAGGGTTTGACCCACGCCTATCGGGTTGGGGGCAACGGCGACATACGCATGATCCGTAATGTTCCATGGAGGCGTGTGCGCGTTTGCATTTGGCAGGGCAACAAGTGAAATAACCATAGCAAACATCAGAAATAGAGCAATCAAAGTCGCAACTGTGTTTTTAGACATTTTCCTTATTCTCCTTATCTTTATTTTGCGTTTTGTTTTACGCGCGGAACACTCTATGCTGCAGAGTTCTTAATGGTTTGTTGGTGGCGTATCCACCACTAGCCTAAAAGATAAATTTAACGAAGTTATAATATCTATGCGCGCTCTCCCAGGAGGGATTTAATAGATTTTCGAGGACAAAGATGTCCAAACACTCAATGAATTGGGACTCACTATTCTCGAGGCAAGGGTTTACCTGGCTCTTGCCAAAGCAGGAAAAGCAACAATAGCAACAATTTCAAAAACTTCAAAAGTGGCTCGCCCAGATGTCTACCGAACACTTGCTAAAATGCAAGAAAAGGGTTTGGTTGAAAAAATACTAGCCATACCAACACAGTTTAAACTTATCCCAATGAAGCAAAGCCTCTTAACATTACTTGAAAACAAAAGAAACGAGTTCCTTGAAGTTCAGGAGAAAACAACCGAGCTATTCTTGAATTTCAAAGAGAACAACTCAAAAAGCACGCTGCGAGAAGATGAGGCTCAATTAAGGCTAATTTCTGAACAAGCCACTGTACGGAGGGAAAAAGGGGTGCTTGACGCTGTGCAGAGGAGTTTTGATGAGGTTACCACATGGAGTTACCCGCACACGGCTCTGTTTGTTGACATGGATGATGTCACTGAAGCCTTGCAAAGGGGTGTTAAAATTCGAGTTATCATCGACAAACCTGACGAAAAAATATTATCAGACATCATAGAAAAGTTAAAGAAATATCCTGCCTTCAAGATCAAGTATCTTCCAAACGCCCCTAAAGCTTTGATGTCGGTTTATGACAACAAGGAAGCGTGGATTTGCACTTGTACCCAGCCAGTGCAGAAAGAATGCCCCAGTCTATGGACAAACAATCCCTGTTTGCTAGCAATACTTCAAGACTACTTTGAAATTCTATGGCTTACCTCAATGGAAGAACCCAAACTCAATCAGCATAAGAGCGCGTAACCTCTCGTCAATATAGGAGCTTAACTTCATAAATATGTGTCATATCTGTGGTCACAAGACACTTTATTCATTTACGTTTTAATCGTTAAAAATACAAAATTTATGAAAAACTACGATTAGAACAACAGTTTTATATATACTAAACTGCAATGAATGCTGCAGAGCGCTGTGCAGATAGCCCCCTCTATTGGTTTCTGCATCGATTGGCGCGCGCACAAACTTCCACAAGCGTTAAGGGCCTATTAAGTTCTGATGCAACGTGGACGAAGGCTAACAATCCATACGTTCTTACAGGACCTTTAGGTGTCGCCAAGGCGTAACTTTAACGATTGAACCTGGAGTCACGGTGAACCTTGCCGCCTATTACATGCAAGTTAACAGCACCTTGCACGCACAGGGAAGCAGCGAAGATAAGATAGTTTTCAACTGCGACATCAGCCTATACGATAACAAGCGAATCGAATTCGCAGATGACAGCAGCAGTTGGAATGAGCAAACTGGCACAGGCAGCATAATAGAGAAAGCCATTATTAACTCACTTTCGATATCCATCGGCAAATCCTCCCCAAAGATATCTGGCAACTCTTTCTATGATGAGTCTTGGTGCATCTTGATTTCTGTTGAGGGTGGCTCGCCCATAATTTCAAACAACACCATGATTTTCAATGGAGACGGCATCAAAGCCACTGGAGGTTCACCTGTAATTTCAGACAACTTCATCAAAAGCACAAAAACAGCCAGCACCGGAATCCGCACCATAGGTATTGCTGGCGGCGAGTTCACAATCGCGCGCGCTAACAAGTAACCTGTTCCACCACATCGCAAGACGACTCTTGGCTTCTGTCCTTCACGTACAACCACAGCACCCACCAAGTGACCATAAACCTAGGCTCAGTCGGCTTCAACGAAAGCCAAATTGGACCAATACTCGTCTTCGGGATACCCCTCATCGCCATAATACTGTTCTTCACCATCACAAAAACCAAGACTAAAAAACCGAAAACAAACACGAAATAGCTGATGAATTAATTATAGCTTGCAGGAAAGCACTCCAGCAGTATTTTCGTGATTTTTTCTGCGGCCGTCTGCACCGTAGCGGTTAAACCTTCCCCGAACTCCGTGTTCTCAGGCTCAATCAGCAGCAAAGCTATTTTTGCCTCTGCCATCTTCGTAATGTACTCGCAAAAAATGCGCAGAGGCAGCACGTGAGTGGTGACTGCTGGAAAATCCGCAACCTGTTCCGGAAAGACAAGCCGTGTCTCACCCGATTTTAGCCCAATGAATGCGGCGTCGATGAGCAACACGTGGCTGGGTTTGAGGTCAACTATTTCCTGCATAAAGCTCTCAGGAACCGTTTCACACTCAAGTAGGCACACGTTTTTTGAGACCTTGCCTTTGAGGTCTTGAACGACCTTTACGCCCACAAAGTCGTCCCTGCGAATAGGGTTTCCGATGCCCGCAACCACCACCTGCTCTGCGCCTGCAAACCACTTTTCCAGTGCGTCTTGAACGCTATATTCACCCTTAACCAAGTTGAAACACGCCAACTAAAACTAGGAATAAGAAAAAGAAAAGAAAAAGGTTTACCGCTGGAGGGTCTGCAACAGGTTTTTCTGTCTGTCATAAACCTTAACGGTTAGCGGCATCTGCCCCACTGCGACATGCGTTGCGCACGCGAAGCACGGGTCGTAAGCCCTGAAAGCCATCTCCACCTTGTTGAGCACGCCTTGGTCAACCTTGCCCTCATGTATCAAGCCCTTAGCCGCGTCGCGTATGGACATGCATATGGCAGGGTAGTTATTGGTGGTCGCCACAATCAGGTTCACGTCTTTAACCAGCGCGTCCTTGTCCAGCACGTAATGATGATACAGCGTTCCTCTCGCAGCTTCAACCACTCCTACGCCTTCGCCGGGTTCGCCTGGCTTGTTGCGTATGTTTGTGCTTGTGATTTCGGGGTCTTTAACGAGCTCAACTGCGCGTTCTGCGGCGTAAAGCAGTTCAATCAATCGTGCCCAGTGGAACGCCAGCGTGCCGTGTACTGGTTTGCCTAAGGTTTTGTACATGACTTCGTATTCGGTTTGTGCTTGCGGTGTTGCCATGCCGTCTGCGGCGTTTAGTCTTCCAAGCGGTCCCACACGGTAGACTCCGTTGTCTGCGCCGTAGAATTGGCCTTTCCAGCCGATTTTCTTGAGGAACGGGAACTTGGAGTAGGTCCATGGTTCCACGTGCTCGCCGATGTGCGTGAGGTAGTCTTTCGGTTCGAACTTTAGGAATTCGTTGCCGTTGGGGTCGACTACTCTGATTTTTCCGTCGTAGAAATTAACCTTGTTGTTGTTGTCCACTTGTCCCATGTAGTAGGTTTTCATGGTGTACGCGTCGCTTTTGATAAAGTCCACGTACGCGCTGTTTCCCAGCACTATATCGTGGAAGAGTTTCAGGCTGAATTTGGCGAACTCCACGCTGGAAGTAGCCATCTTCTCGATTTCCTGTCGGTTCTCTTCGCTTAACGCCTTGGATATGCCACCTGGCAACCCGCACACTGGGTGCGTGGCTTTGCCGCCGAGAATCGCCGTTATCTTCTGTCCGTAAGCTCGGTGCTTAATGACCTCTTTTGCTACGTCCAAGCCTACTTTTTCGATGACGCCTAAGATGTTGCGTTTTTCTGGTGGCGCGTCAGGACCAACAACGAAGTCTGGTCCACCCAAATAGTAGAAGTGCAGGATGTGATCGTAGATTATGTAGCCTTCGTACATGAGTTCGCGGAGTTTCTTGGCGGTTGATGTTGGTTCCACATTGAAGGCTGCGTCTAGGGTTTTGACTGAGGCGAAGTGGTGGGCGACTGGGCAGACTCCGCAAATCCTTGTGGTTAGGAGGGGCATGAGTTCTGCGCGTCTTCCTTCGCAGAATTTTTCGAAGCCTCTGAGTTCGGGGATTTTCAGGTAGGCGTTTTCTACTTCGCCTTGGTCGTTGAGGAATATGGAGATGTTTCCGTGTCCTTCAAGCCTTGTGATCGGGTTTATGGTTATTTCTTTCATTTTTTCATCACCTTTCTTCTGAGAATTGAGGCTGGCAAAGAGTACATGTAGAATGTGCCGACTGGGTCTTTTATCTGGCTCATCAGTTTTTCCACGTCTTCCGCGGACATGTCTTTCTCGTCGTATCCGAATATGGCGGCTAACGCGGTTATCATTCCAGCGCCGGTTTCAGGCACGTTTGGTCCTGGCCCTTGGCAGCCAGTGCAGGGCATGTCAACCTGTAAGCATTGTGCGCCGCAGCCGCTGCGGGTGGCGGGTCCCATGCAGATTATGCCTTGTTCGAGGAGGCATTTTTCTGGTTCAGGTACCTTTTCATGTACTCGGTAAATCTTGGTGATTTTTTTGTTTTCTCTTGTTCTGGGGCATTCGTCGCACACAGCCTTTAGCGGTGCGAGTACTGAGCCTTTTGGTGGGAGTTTGCCTGCTGCGATTGCGTCTACGGCTTCTGCTATGAGCTTGACTGGGGGTGGGCATCCTGGGAGGTAGTAGTCTACGTCTACGGTTTGCGCCAAGGTTTTGACGGTGTCGTAGAATTCTGGGATGTCCAGTGTGCCTTCTTTCACTTTGGTTTCGGTTTGGGGGATGGTTCCCTCGGGGTTTACGACTGACTTCTCGTTGAGGTAGACGTGTTCGAGGATTTCTTTGCTGTCGTGCAGGTTAGCTAAGCCCGGTACGCATCCTTCGTGGGCGCAGGAGCCGAAGGCAACCAGCGTCTTGGATTTTTGCCGTAGCAGTTTTGCCATTTGTTCTTGTTCGCTGTTGCGGATGGAGCCGTTGAAGAATGTTATGTCGATGTATTTGTCTGGCATTGCTTCGACGTCTTTGTATTTGATGTCAATGGCTACGGGCCAGAATACGATGTCGGCTATTTGTACTACGTCGAGGATTTTCTCGTTTATGTCTAGCACGGCGATTTCGCATCCGCCGCAACTTGCAGCCCAGTAAAAGGCTATTTTTAGCTTGTTTTTACTCATTTTAGTGTACTCCTATTACTTGTAGTAGTTTTGAGGTGTCGACTCTGAGCTCGTTGAAGGCAAGCTCTTCAGGTGTTATACCCATGGCTAATCCGAGCAGCTGCGGGTAGTGCAGGACTGGGATGCCGTAGGTTTCGCTGAACATTCTTTCTATGCGCAGCTCGTTTGTGTCGAACATTATGTGGCAGAACGGGCAAATCGTAATTAAGGCTTGCGCTTCCACCATTTTTACGTGGTTGAGTTTGTCTCTGGCAAGCTGCAACGCCACTTTGTCGCTTACGCCAACGCTTGGTGCGCCGCAACACTCTGTCTCATTGATGTAGTCTAGGCATGTGGCGCCTGTGGCTTCGATGAGCTTTTTGAGGGTTTGGGGGTCTTCTGGGTCGTCGAAGCCTATGTATTCTTTTGGTCTCAGCAGGTGGCAGCCGACGTGTTCTGCGACCTTAAGCATGACGAGCGGTTTGACTACTGCTTCGCGTATTTTTTCCAAGCCCACATCCTCCGTTAGCACTTGCAGTATGTGTTTTGTTTCCACGGTTCCCTTGAACTCTAATCCTGAGTCTTTGAGGTGACCGTTGATTTGCTCTCTTAGTGTTTTGTCTGCCTTTAAAATCTTGTTAACCTTTTTCAGTGTTCCAGCGCATCCTGGGCAGAGCGTGAGGATGTTTAAGCCTGTTTGTTCGGCTAACGCTAGGTTTCGTGCTGCGAGGATGAGCATGGTTTCGTGGCTGACTGGGTCAAGGGGCAATCCGCAGCAGTTGAATTCTGGCATTTCCACCAGTTTCACGTCGAGTTTCTGGAGGACTTTGCGGGCTGAGATTTCGTACGATGATACACGGTAGGGAACTGCGCAGCCGAGGAAAATCAGGTATTTACTGTTCTTGCTGCTCATGCTGCTCCTCTTCTTTTTCTTTGTTTTCGAGGAATTTGACGCCTTTTAGCGCCTTGCGTATTTTTTCTGGGTTGCCTTTCGGAAGGGGTGGCAATCCTTGGGTTTCGCGTTTTTTGATTCTTAACGAAGGAATTTTGTAAGCGTAGCCTGATTCGAGTATGCTTGCGGCTTGGTCTTTGAAAACTTGGGGGACGATGCCTTTTTCTGCCGCCAAGTTTCTGAGTACGCGGATGACGCTTGCGACGTCTACGCCTTGTGGGCAGCGGTCGGTGCAGGTGAAGCATGCTGCGCACAGCCACAGGGTGTCGCTGTTTAGAACGCGTTCTTTTAAGCCTAGTTGTGCCATGTGGATTAGAGTGCGTGGTCTGTAAGTGTCGCTGAATCTTGCCACTGGGCAATCAGATGTGCATGTTCCGCACTGAAAGCATCTGAGAAGTTTTTCGCCGCCGTGCATCCGTGAGAGTTCATACTTGAATTTCGGGTCGATTTCTGAAGCCTTCACGGGTTCTTTTTGGGTTGCTGTCGTTTCGGTCACTTTGCGTCACCTCGAGCAGCATTTTGCTGGGCACCATGCGTGCATAGATACTCAAAAAGTCCATATCAACTACATAAAGTTTCAGTCACGTTTCCGCAGGTTTTTCCATCTTAAACCCAAAATTTTGAATGAAAAACTACGCTGTACGGGGTGCGGTACGGTTGTGCGATTTTATCTATACTCCCTCTATAGTGCTGTTGTTTGTGTTCTGCGCCCTGTTCACTGTTCAGGCTGTGAAACGGGCTTTTCACGCGCCTTTTTCTGTCTTTTTTTTCGCAGAAAGTCCCGTGAGGCGCGTTATTTAGGGCTACGCTGGCGCGTGCGGCTGGCTGCTCGGAACAGACTATAGCCCCTCTTTATATTGCTTGGTTTTTTAATGGTTCGAAGTTTGTGTGGGTATGAACATTGTTTTAAACAAGTTCTTTGACTACACTGAGAAAGGCGACAGTTCCGCAATAAGGGAGATGCGGATGTAACAATGAAACTTAACAGTAAAGGCAAGTATGTTCTACTCGTTTTGGCTGCGGCGGTTAGCCTAACGGGACTGTACCTCTTAAGCCGCGTCAACTATCTGCTTTTCCACAGCGCGGTTGAAGTCTTCAGCATCGTCATCACTTTCGCGATATTTGCAATCGCGTGGAACTCCCGTCGCATGATGGACAGCAGTTATCTTCTTTTCATAGGCATCGCCTGTCTTTTCGTGGGTGGAGTGGATTTGCTTCACACTCTTGCCTACACCGGGATGGGAGTGTTTCCAGAATACGGCGCTAACCTGCCCACTCAACTTTGGATAGCGCGCGCTTCGGATTACGGGCTTTACTGGTTCGATTACAAAGCAGGATACGATGTACTACTTGCACAGCTGGGCTGGAACTACAGCAGGCAACTGAACATAGCACTCTGCAGAGGCGCCGCAACAATGCAGAAAAAGGAGTGGGGAGTCATAATAGCTTGGACGTACACTAACCCTCCGTACATCGAATCGGAAGGGGAATTCTACAACGACTTGGTTTTGGCTTACGAAAACGGAGCGAATTACATCGTGGTCTTTGACTCAAACGAGAATTACACTCAAGGAATCTTGGATGAAGATCATCTGGCAGCTTTAAAACAATTCTGGGAATACATGCAAGACAATCCTAGAGAAAACAGCGCAACCAGCGATAGAGTAGCGTACGTTCTTCCCAAGGACTACGGGTATGGCTTTCGCGGTCCAAACGACAGAATCTAGGGATTATGGGAAGCAGACAGCATTACTAACCAAATCTGCAAAACCCTCGGCAATTTACTGGAAGAATATGGTCCAAGACTGGACATAATCTACGATGAAGGCCTAGAGCCAGGCAACACCTATGGATACAGCAAACTGCTTTTCTGGAATTCAAATTAAACCGTGTACACAGTAGCAGCTGTAGCGTCAGCAGCCGTCGTTAGCACATGCTTCTTTCTATTTTTGGAAGAGAAAAAATCTAAAACTACACAAGCCACTCTAAGCCGTTTATCTCATAATCATGTTGACAAACTTTTCCGGGTTAAAAACTTCCAAATCCTGGTACTTCTGCCCTACCCCAATAAACAGTATGGGCTTCTGAGTCACGTACGTCACGCTCAAAGCTGAGCCGCCTTTCACGTCAGCGTCCACCTTCGTCAATATCGTAGCGTCCACTCCTATGCACCTGTGGAACTCTTCAGCCTGCATAACCGCGTCGTTGCCAATCAGCGAATCCAAAGTCAAAACCGTCAAGTCAGGCTGCACAACCCGCTTGACCTTGGCAAGCTCGTTCATCAAGTTCTGATTCGTCTGCATCCTCCCCGCCGTGTCAATCAAAACCACGTTCACGCCATGCGCCTTAGCATGGCTTATCGCGTCATACGCCACAGCCGCAGGATCCGCACCGTACTTATGCTTGATCATGCGCATGCCCAAGCGCCTCGCGTGCTCCTCCAACTGCTCAATCGAGCCGGCACGGTAAGTGTCGCTGCCCGCAAGCACCACCGAAAAACCTTTATCCCGAAGATACTTCGCGACCTTCGCTATAGTCGTGGTTTTCCCCGTGCCGTTTATGCCCACAAAAAGCAGGACAAACGGCTCACCTGTTTTGCGTTTCTCCTCAACTTTCTGTAGCAAGTCGATTTTGTTGTTTGTAAGCATGACCTCCAGAAGCACTTGCCTCAGGTCCTCTTCCACAAGTTTCTTGCGGTCTTCCATGCGCTTGACCTGAACACCAGTTAACCGTTTTTCAAGCTCATCGCCTATCCGGTCTGCCACTGGAAACGCGACGTCGTTTTCTGCAAGGGTCATCTTAAAATCGGAAAGGATAGGCTGCAGGTTTTCAGCTTTAAGCTCGGTTGTGGTAACTTTGGTTACGAGCCCTTTAAAGCCTGACTTGAGCTTCTCAAACATCGCGTTAAGTTTTCCCTTCTCTCACAGTGGCAAGCAAACTTTCAAGCCTGTTTCTGCCCGCGTTTATTCTTTGGGCAACCTGCGCAAACTGCTGCTGCGCCGAAGCCATGGTCTTCTCCAGATCGCCCAACCGTTCCTTTACGATCTCCTTTGCCTCTGGCAACGTTTTCTCAATCGAAACGCCAGCGCCTACTCCCACAACAACCTTGTCGGTGTTCGCCAGCTTCACTTTGATGTAGGAGCTACCGCCGATTGGAACAAGAAGCTTCGCATTCTCTTTTTCCTTTTCTAAGTCGTCTAAAGTCATGTTAGCGTAAGTCAAATCTGTCATAGCCGCGTTTATCATATTAATCCGCTGCTGCAGGGTTTCAGCGGTCTGCTCTAAATAGCGCATTTCGATGCTGAGCTTACGAAGTTCCTCTTCCTCTCTGTTTACGTTCGCCATGTCCTACTCCCCAGTGACTATTTTCTTCAAAATGGGATTCTCAATCTCTTCAGGCGGAACCTCTTCAACATTCAATATTTTAATTTGAAACCTTTTAACGCGGTGCTGGCTACCGATTTCCGCATAAACCTTCTCCACAGCATGCTCAGGCTTAGCCACCACCACTTCCTTCGCAAACGACGTCTTCAAGTTTGGCTTGTTAATCTCGCCGGTTACTCTGAAAACCTTCAATCTAAATCATCTTCCTGCACAACATCCACTGCATTCCCAATTATAAACATCTCGGGTCCAGTGGTCAAAGAACCAGCCACAGCCGCACGCGAATTGCCTATTAAGCCTGTGCCAACGTAAGGTATTCCACAGTTAATCGTGCCAACGTCAACGGGAACTTTGAAAACGCTCTCCATAACTTTCTTTTCCTCATCCTTCAATAACGGGTGAGCCAAAACACCTTTGTTTGTAGCCACAGCCAAAGACCCCACGTATGGCAACCCTGCAATCTCGCCTGCAACTGCATCAACGCCTAAAGTTTCGGAGATTTGCTTAATTTGATGCTTCTTGAAACGCGGGTCAATAAGCGCTCCATGGTCGTTAGCCAACACCAAGTTGCCGTAAGCCGTCTTCTTTGTCTCCATAACCGTAACGTTACCGTCAAACGCTGCTTTGATGACAGCTAGCTCTTCTTCTCTGACTGAGTTGGGAAGAAGAATTCCATTGGAGTTTGCGCAAGCCAACGCGCCAGCCAACACGGAACCGCCTATTGAAGTGTGAACAAGCTTCACCTTCAACCATTCAGCCGTCCTCTCAGATTTCTTAAGTGGAACCATCTGGGGAATAACAACAAACCTGTCGTTGGCAAGCGAGTAAACCCCTATGCTTGCGCTTCCAACGATGCTCGATAAGTAAACGGCCAAGGATTATTCTCCTTCAGCCAAGAAAACCGTGACGTTTCCCTCTTTGTCTTTGGCGGCGCGCACCCGAATCTTCCGCGGAGGCTTCTCTATGCCTCTACCCCAAACCTTCTCGTTAACATCATTGTTTATAATAAGCCGGGGCAACTCTTCCTTTTCCTCTTCCTCTTCCACGCGCATCTCCAACTTCATGTGCTTAGTCACAAAAGCTTTAACCATCTGCATTGCGCGAGGAGCCCTCTTCTTTGGAGGTCTAACCCACGCCTTCCCCAATGGAATAGTGTAAATCCTTTCCTCAACGAACTCTTCTTCCTCTTCCTCCTTTTTCTTTCGCCGAGGTTTGGCTTCCTCTTCCTCCTCTGCTGGGGCAGCTTCCTCTTCAGCCTCAACCGTTTCCTCCGCGGGTTCTTCTTCCGACAAGATTTCTTTAAATTCGTCAGCGGATTCTTCGCTAACCTCTTCTTTTGCTGCTTCCGCTACTTCCTCGTCAGCCTGTGCTTCTTCAGGAACCTGCTCTTCCTCCTTGTCTTCTTTTTCCATAAGCCTTATTCTCCTAAGCCTTTATTCTTCCTGTTCTCCAATTTCTTCTTCGCTTAGGGTTAGTCCTAACTTTTCCATCTGTCCGCACAATTACCCAGGTTGGAACTGCCTTTTTCCGTTTGTTAGCCTTAGCTAACCGGCGTTTTTTCGCTGGAGGTTTGATTCGCGCCATACTCATATCCTTCTTATTTTTGTTTCTCGCTTCCGAGATTGAAGCTGAATTAATATCTGTTTCAGTCGAGCGTCTGACAAGGGTATGGGCAACTTGCCCGTTTGCGCCAACTGTATTAATTGAAGTTCCAGCTGTTCCGTGAACTGCGGCTTAACCATATGCAAGTTCGTCAGCCTCTGCCTAGCCTCAGGCGAAAGTATCTGCCTCAGCAACGCCTGCTTCTGCGCTTCCAACTGGCGTTCGGCTTGAGATTGTTTCTGCTCGTCTTCCCGTTGCTGCATGGCTAAGAGTTTTCTTCTGCGAATCTCCTCAAGCTCTTCATCTGACATCTCATTCGCCCTGATATTTCTTGAGCTCAGGAACCGTTTTAACCAGTTCTTTCTGCAGGTCCTCAGCCACTTCCTGAAGAAGCTTCCGTCCTTTCGGAGCCATCGTTCTTCCCTGAGGGCTTGCCTTCTGAATCAAGCCTGCCGCTTCAAGCTGCTGCAGGGACTTGCGGATGTTGCTTCCACCCGCCTTTACCGCATGCTCTGGTTTGGTCCCGAAGTCTTTTCGTCCGCCGTAGTCAGCCCGCAGTTTCTCTATGCCTATGGGACCGTGAACGTACACTTTGCGCAGTATTGAAGCGCTGCGTATGTACCACCAGTTGGGATTCTGAGGCGGCTTTTCCACGTGAGTGCCAGTTTTAGCCATGCTTGCCCACGCTGGAGGCTGCACCTCGTCAACATTCTCACGTAGGTACTTGGCTAGTTTTTCGATGAATTGTGGTGATGGAACGTCGTAAGGAGTTGTCAATATGCCTTGTTCCTTTTGGTTTTTCCTTGCAGTAAAATCATTAAGCCTAATATAAATATTCTCTGGGGAGACTGGCTGCTCTGAGATAACTGCCGCCGTCCTCATGTATATCTGGAAATCGCAAGTTGCGAGCCGTTGGCTGAGGAAAAAAGGAGAAATAAGGCAAACCTTTTATCCAATAAAAGGAATGTACTTTCTTGAAAGTTATGCCAAAAGTAAAAGATTTTATGACTAGGGGCGTCCTGACTATTGACGCGGAGAAGACCGTTTTTGAAGCCGCAGAACTCATGAGCCAGAAAGAAGTAGGAGACGTGGTAGTCTTGAAGGGCGAAATTCCGAGAGGAATAGTTACTGAAAGAGATTTCGTTAGAAGAGTGGTGGCGAAAAAAACACCTCTGGACGCTAAAATCTCAGACGTGATGTCAAAACCGCTCATAACAATCAGCCCTGACGCTTCGCTTAAAGAGGCGGCGAGGAAAATGGTAAACAGTGGAATCAGGAGACTCCCAGTGGTAAAGCAGCATAAACTGGTTGGAATCATTGTTGTTTCAGATTTTGCACGGCACCTCAGCAAAAAAACGCTTACTGAGGGCATACTGGAAGCGATATGGCGACACCCAATGACATAGTTTTTCCACAGACAATTGACATCACAAACCTGCGAAAAAGATTCAACATCTACCCCAGCGGGGAGCAAGCGGATTTCAAACAGCGCATTTTTTGCGCAGAAAGTTACATGTATACTGGTTGACATGGATTTCTTCGTCGGCACCTCAGGCTGGTACTACCCATGGAACGAGAAACGCAGCTTGGACTGGTTTGTTGCCAAATCAGGTCTGAACACGGTTGAGTTAAACGCGAGTTTTTACCGGTTCCCCTATAGCAACATGGTCAAATCATGGGTAAGACAGGGTCAGGCTCTGAGATGGTCAGTTAAGGTCAACCGCCTCATCACGCATCGTCTTAAATTCAACGAGAAAGCTTTTCCAGCGTGGCAGAAGTTCCGCGACCTCTTCTCGGCGCTGGATACGAACGTGGACTTCTACCTGTTCCAGCTACACCCCAAAATAACACCAGAATCCGCCGTTGCCATCGAAAAATTCGCAGAGGCAACAGGTCTTCAAAAAAGATTCGCCCTCGAAGTTAGAAACGAGAAATGGTTCAAAGATGAAGGGGGGAGTTGGGCTTCGAAACTGGGAATCACGTGGGTAAGCGTGGACTCTCCTGACTTTCCCCTAGAGGTATACAACACAGACGGGTTGGTCTACCAGAGAATGCACGGCAGAACAGCATGGTACGCGCACAATTACAGTGACAGGGAGCTGGAAGAAGTTTTGGAGAAAATCATGAAGGCGAAGCCAGAAAAAGCCTATGTCTATTTCAACAACGATACCCCAATGTTAGTAAACGCTAGAAAAATAATGGGTATTTTCAATGCGCGACAGCACTAAGGCGGCTTCTTGTGCCGTCGATAAAGTATGAAAATGTGTCCTCTAACCTCAACCAACGCCGCGGCAGCCTCTTCAGCAGCCTTAGCCGCAATAGCCTTAGCGGTGTCGGTTTGCAGCGCACTCGGCAGAAGTCTAACCTTAACCATCTTATTCTTATCCAGCTGTTTCTCAATCTCACCTGAAAGCTGAGGCGTATAGCCTTCTTTCCCAATCCATATGGTAGGTTTCTCATCCTTTAGTACGTGCCTAACGTGTCGTTTCATTCGGGTAGTTATCTTGCTCAAGTCTTTGTTTCTCCTTTTTTCTTAAGGGTATCCGCGTCTGGTAGCCGCAGTTGAGGCAGGTTATCACTACATGAGGCTCCCTTCTCTGCCGTATCCGCTCCCGGCAATTGTCACCTTGCACAAGCAGCACATAGCAGTTTTTGCAGATCTGGCGCTTGTACACTGTTGGGAAGGGTATTCTCGCAGCCATAGCTATTTTTCTGGCAGTTGCGATGTAGCGGCTGGAAAGCTGAGGATCATCGCTGTAGATGCTTTTAGCTTTTTGAAAGAGAACCTGTATACGCTGTCTGGCTATCTGTTTTGCAGTGGACCTCATGTTTACGTCACCCTTTTGCAACATACAATATTCAAGTTGCGACTAATTTACAGTTGAGAGTCTCATTCATAACGCTTTTGTTTACATCTGCAACTTCTTGACACATCATGCGCGGATAATTATTCTATGGCTCTGCAACCGCTACGGTTCTCCAGCAACAAAAAGTCTAAAAAAGAGCCAAAAAAACAATCCTTTAATAATTTTCCTTCATCTATTCAAGATTTAAGGTGGATGCCTTGGGTTCCAACAAAAAACACAATTAGAATCGGCGTATCTCTCGCCGTGGGCATCCTCCTGCTGGCAGGCCTAATCTGGTGGACAGGAATAGACAAAATTGGAGCAGCCATCGGGTCTGCCTCGCCATTATGGCTGGCGGTAGCCGCCTTAGTCATCATACCCGCTTACGTTTTAAGGGCAGTCCCGATGGAAATTGCTGCTTTCCCCAGGCAAGAAAGACGTTCGCGTCAGCAACACGTTCTGGTCCACAGGCGTCGGTTTCATGGTCAACACTTTGATTCCCATAAGACTGGGAGAATTCGTCAGAGCCTACATCTTAGGCGAGAAGGAAGGAACAGGGGGTCGCTCCAGGCTTTTCGTCCATAGTTGTGGCGCGCACGTTAGACCTGATGGGACTGCTCAGCATTGGCATAGTGACTATGCTTCTGGTTTCCGCCCAAGCAGGATTATCCAGCATAGTCTAGGACATATTCACAGCCGTAGCGGTGCTCATAGCTGTAATACTTGCAGTCATAATCGTGGGGATAAAAAAAGAAGACCTAATCATAAGAGGGGTTACTAGAATCACATCTAAAATTCCCCTCGTCAAAAAATACACTGCAAGAAGTGCAGATTTCACAAGTTTATAATCAAAGGATTAAAGGGACTCAGCCAAAACTCGAAAATGTTTGCGGCGAACATCGCTCTAACTTGGGTTTTATGGCTGACTCAAACCTCTACCATCTACTTTACGTTTATGGCGTTTAACTATCCCATGCCGTTTGCGGAGGCGATTCTCGGCGGGGTGCTCATGTCCGTCTCGCACATCTTGCCCGCGACGCCAGGCTACGTCGGATCTTACGAAGCCTTCTGGGTGGTCATTTTCACTTTGCTGGGCGTAACACAGGCGGATTTGCTTCTGGCTATGGGTGTGATAAGCCACTTGGTAGGAGTGTTGCCAATTGTACTCCTTGGAAGTATTAGCGTTGTTTGGCTAGGCGTCTCCTTCGAAGAAATCTTCACGTTCAAAAAACACTCTGCCGCCAAAGTTGCCGACTAATGAAAAATGAAGAACAGCCAAAAGGTCAACCAATAAAAGTTGCGGCTTTTCAACGCTTTGTTTTTTTCGCTGGTTTCGCTTCATTTCAGAAATTTAATTTTTCTGGAGCGGAAACGATGTAGATTCTTGAAACAAGATTGTTGGTTCATAAGACTTTTTTTATTCCTTGTAGTTTCTCTTTTCGAGGTATATAGCATGGGTTTAAAGGGAATCCTATGTGGCAATTGGTTTACTCGTGTAGTTTTGGTAAGTTGGATTATAAGTGCAGTTTCTATTTTTGTTCTGTTTAAGAATATCGAACTAATAGTACATGGACAGCTTTACTATTACAATTTGCAATTTAGTCCCGACTGGGCTGACCCGTACCGAGTTTACACATGGCTGATTTACATTTCTTTAGGGCCGCCTACGGCTTTGAGCGGTATCGCCTTAGCTTCAAGTTTTCTTAAAGTTGAGAAAGTCCCAGAGAAAAAGACCATAGTTCCGCAAAGGACAAGACCACCGCAGGGGAATTTCAAAATGGAGTCCAGACCAGCTGTTAGAGAAGCTCCTGCGAAAGTTGAAAATGGCAATGGCGATGGAATTTGTTGTCCTCATTGCAAAAAAGTCTTTGGCAGAGCACTAGCTATGCTCGATTTCCGCAGTGGAAAGAACCGAATGGTTAGCGTTTGCCCTTACTGTAATCATGTCTTAGGATATACAAACGAAGAAAGAAACATAAATGAAAAAATTTATGTGGCGCGACCAGAAGAAAAACCATTGCATTGAAATACGAAAAACTGCTTTGAAGATAAAGGAAGCAAATCAAAAATTGCAAAGCGAAAAATGCTCACCCAAAAATCTTCACCCAAGTAAATCCAGTTTTGAGGTTATCTATTTATTAATACTTCACAAGTTTTATAATAATTCATGGAATCAACATAATTCTGCCATACAGACTCTCGGCTAGATGGGTTCGGGATAAGTTTAACTCGTTCCGTCACCAATCTCGTTCGAACAGGGGTTTTATTGTTCCTAGTTCACTGCGCGGCATGGTTTCAACGCAAATGTAATTTAAGAATTGGCCGCGCGTTATCACTAAACCGTTTTTTGCTGCAACATTTTAGCAAAAGTTTGTTTGTTTACTCTTCTTGGAATCAGATGAGACCACTACCAACTTTTCTTTTTCGTTAGTTGCAACATTAAGGATTAACTATAAGCTCTTCTGAATCCGAATTTTTAATATTATAAAATAACAAATGTTAACCTTAGTTATTAAGTTGCCAAAAAGCTTTAACGTTGAATACGTACAAAGTAATGCGTGGATAGATATGAGTAACATAGATGATTCGTTGCAAATGATTTTAGACGATATTTTAAGCGAATATGTTAACTCTTACGAAGAAATAGTTGATTCGGCTGTGGAGGAAGACAATGAAGAAATACGCGAAATCACTTCGAAATCAGGAGTTGCTCTTCTAAAAAGGCTGAAATCAAAAGTCTCCGAAGAATTAGAGGTGAGCAAGGGAATTGAAAAAGAGTTTGAAGCGACTGTTTTTCGAACGTGGAGAAAACCGCTTGATTTGTTGGATTTGCTCTTGTATTTATCCCTTGAAGTTGCTAGCGAGGTTAACTCGGTGAATAGAAGCGAAACTTCTTCAAAAAACAATCACGTTCAGGCAGCGTTGGCGACACAACAGACAAAAGCCTGTTTGATTTTTAACGAAATAATCCATCTTCTCAAAAGTGGATTTCCAAGCGGAGCACATTCACATTGGAGAACACTGCATGAAACAGCCTGCATATCCTACTTTATTTCTAAGCATGGAAAGGACGTGGCAAAAAGATTTCTTGACTACGAAATAGTGGAGAGCTATTTTCAAGCTCAAGCAATTCATGAGCACCAGCAAAAAATGGAATGCAAAACCTTGCCAGAAAGCGAAATTAAAACGTTAAAGAAGAAAATTAATAAGATGAGAAGACTCTACGGCCCTGACTTTGTCAAAAAGGCGAATTATCCGTATGGTTGGATACCACGCACTGTTCTGAAAACACGATCACTCAGGGGAATAGAAAAGTCGGTAAAACTTGATATGCTAAGACCATACTACGACATAGCTAGTTACAATGTTTATGGGGGACCAAAAAGATTTATGTTTAAACCGGGAATCAGGAAAAAAGGCAAAAAAGGGGTTATCCTTGTTGGTCCCAGCAATTATGGCTTGGCGGACCCAGGTAAGAGTGCGGCTATTTCATTGGGTCAAGTTACAGCGTGTCTTTTGCTAGCTGGGTCTACCATCAAAAAGTTGGTGATTGTTGAAGCGATGCGCAATTTAGTTGATGAAATTTGTGATGCTTTCTGTGAAATACAAGCAGAGTTTAGCAAAGATTCAAAAACAGTAAGTTAATTTCAAAGCGCGCGCAATATTATTCAAACAATAGCCGAAAAACCGAACGGCTTAACAGATCTTCAACAGGATACGTTCTGGAACTCCGTTAGTTTCAACAACCAAGTATTTCATGCCATCCGTGTTCCCGAGCTCGTTGAGAGGTTTCATTGCTTCACGAGCCTTCTGCAACGTTAACAGACGCTCTTGGTGACTACGCACTACAGATTCTATGGCGGTCAGTTCATCTAACGGATTAGCATCTAACACTATGTTGAGGCTGCCCACGCTGATTTCACCTAAGCTTTCAGCATCGGCTTTCTTGCCGGCAAGTTTCAGCACGACCTGACGTATCCTCTTCGCCTTTTCCGCTAACGCGCGTATCTCGTCGAGTCGACGCAGGTATTCACCCAAGGAGCTCTTTGTTTCGGAAATATCCTTATCCAGTCTTTCTTCTATTTCTTCGGCTGATTCATATTCCTTTATTTCTACTACCATTTTTCTTTCCCTCGATGTTTCTTGGGATAAGAGGGAAACCAAATTAAATCTTATTAATCACTATACAATATTTTCTATCCACATATCAAATATTATTCACCCAAAGCATAATTACGAAAGAACTGCTTCATAATAAACAGTTTCAAGCCACAATTATTAAACTGATTTTAGCAAGCAACCTTCTCGGAATTGAAATGCGAGGATACTTCGAAGTATACTTAACATCCAGGAGGTTTTCCTAAACATCGATACAAAATTGATTTTTTCAGTTTTTTTTGGTTAAAAAAATTTCTCGTATCAATCAGGCAGCAATCAGATGAAAGCTCATTTATTTTTTGCTCTATGCCGTTTTCCATAAAATAAGAGTGATCAACCAGCAGGATTACGCAGTCTTTATTCGCTATTGTTTGTTCCAGACTTCCGCTTTTTGCGCCGAAGGTTTCACTTGTAAACGGATCAAAAACTGTTACGTCTTTGCTGATTTTCGTCAATTCAGTAATAACTGTCTTCGCAGGAGTTCGTCTAATGTCAGCTACGTCTTTTTTGTAGGTGATCCCTAAAACGGCAAAACTTGAATTTCCAATCGTTTTGTTTTTTCTCTTGAGGGTTTCTTCGGCGATGTAAATTACGTAGAAGGGCATGTTTCTATTAATTTCAGACGCCTCTTCCACGAAGTTAATAGTGAGACCCATTCTTCTCGCCTTATACAATAGATAGAAAGGATCTTTGGGTATGCAATGACCACCCACGCCTGGACCTGGATAATGAGGCAAAAACGCAAATGGTTTCGTGCTGGCCGCCTCTATAGTCTCCCACAAGTCTATACCCAACTTCTCAAAAACCTTTGACAGCTCATTAATCAGAGCAATGTTCACACTTCTGAAAAGATTCTCCAACATCTTCGTGGCTTCCGCGACTTTCAGAGAAGACACAGGAACCACTTTCTCAACAACCTGAGAATACAACAAACAAGCTAGACGACGACTGTCGCTGTCTATGCCGCCCACAATCTTTGGTATCCTTTCCAAGCTCCACCTCTTGCTTCCAGGATCAATTCGTTCAGGAGAAAAACAAAGATAGAAATCTCTGCCCGCGAGAAGGCCTGACATTTCTAAAATAGGTTTAACAATCTCTTCTGTTGCACCCGGGTATATTGTGCTCTCAACTATTACTAAAGTGCCTTTCCTGATGAACTTGGAAATGGTCTTGCACGTGTTTTCTAAGAAAATCAAATTTGGAGTTTCATTTTCTCTCAAAGGAGTGGGCACGGCAACAATGAAAACGTCTACCTTCTTCAAGACCTCCCCATTATTCGAAACCAACATGTTTTCGGAGATTTGCGCTAATTTCTTTGACTTCTCCACGTTGTCTGTTGGCAGCAACGAGGCTATTTCCGGTTGAGCCTTTCCTTGGTTAATGTAGTCTAACCTCTTTTTACTAATGTCGTAGCCTATGCTCAGAAACCCATTCATGGCAAATAAAGACGCCAGCGGGTAGCCAACGTGTCCCAAGCCTAAGACCGCAACACGAGCTGTCCTGTTTTTTATTTTTTGCTCCAACATGTCATCTTCAGCCTATATGCATCAAGCTATTTGTATTTTTTTGCCTTTCTGCAGTATGAAGTCTGTTCAGGCAGTAGATTTGGAACAGGAGATGCGGCCTTGCTCATTTTTTGCGAATAGCGATACGACATAACCGTCGAAGACTGGAGTGACCCGATGGGGGGTCAATACGGTGTTAAAGCGATTATAAGGTTCGGGTTAAGCCCACTGCGGAGTAACGCAGTGACATAGATGACGGTCAACATAAAAACTCTGCAACCAAGTAAATCGTCTATTAGAGAAGAAGCAAAGGCGAATGTTTAGGTTTGCAAGAGGAAACAATAATTTTTAGTATCAGGTTTTCGGAATTAACTTTTTATGCATAAACCCCTCAACCTTTAAATGAGTAGAGAAAGAGGGAGGAAACAAATTTCATTCAGGTGGAACGTATTCCACTTCGACTGAGTTTCGTTGGCAAAGTGCATATCCTTCCATTGAAGAGAGCGGGAATATTGAAGGCTACGGAATGAAGTTGAAAGTAATTCGCATACTTTGCATTCTACTGGTTGGATGTATAGTTGCAGCACCATGGTATAGTTATGAACGCAAACCGTGCGCGTTCGCATTTGAAAACTCGAACGCAATCAAGTTGGAGAGCCCATACCTTGAAACAGCTAATGTGTACAAGGGCCAACTTCACGGGCACACAACAAATTCTGATGGTGCTCAATTGCCTTCAGCGGTGGCAATTGCGTACAGGAACGCAGGCTACGATTTCCTAGTTATAACTGATCATGATTATGTAACGCCTGATCCTGGGATTGGGGGTGTCCTTTTCATTACCGGTGATGAGGTATCAAGCAGTCTAGGACACATGAGCACGTTAAATGTGCCTTCGGTTCCTCCTTCACGAAATGCTCAGGAGGTAGTAGATTGGACAAAAGCTCAGGGGGGACTAGTGTGGCTGGCACACCCAAATTACGGGTACAATTTTGGCTGGACTATAAGAGAAATATCAAGTGTCAGTGGCTACCAGGGAATTGAAGTTTACAATTCAAAAGTGAATCAGTATGCGGAGGAAAAATGGGATTATGTCTTAACTGAATTAGACAGAAAAATAACGGCAATTGCCGTTGACGATTGCCACAATATTAAAAACCCAACACAGTTTAACGGTGGCTGGGTAATGGTTTTTGCGGATGCCCTTACAAAAATAGACATCATTAATAGTTTGAAAAAAGGCAACTTCTATTCAACGCAAGGGCCAATAATCAACAACGTGAAAGCCGAAGGAAACATCATCAGCATAAACCTGAAACAAACATCCAACGTCACTTGGATTGGAGCGAGCGGGTCTATTTTGCAAGAAACAACTGGCGTAATGAAAAATTCGTATGTTGTAGGAGGTAACGAGAAATACGTACGGATACGCGTGGAAAGCTCAGGATATGCATGGACAAACCCCATCTACATTTCTAAATTTGTTGTCCACTCCACTTCGGTGTCTGATTCAAGAGTGAACCCGTCCCAGCTTATAAATGTCAGCGGCCAAATTTACGATGAAGACAGAACAAGCCCACCTGCAAAAGGAAGTTCAGCATTAAAGTTTATGCCAGATTCTTATGTTCAAGTGAACCGCAACGAAAGCTTAGAACCTACCGAAATGAGTTTTTCATTATGGGTCAAATTTGACGAATACGATGCTGAGCACCCACAAGCGTTAATCTCCAAGAGAGAAGCTGCTGCAGGATATTTTGTTGCATGGAATGCCACCGCAAAAATGATAAGATTCTACGTGTTTACCGATGGATGGAGATTTGTTGCAGTTTCACCCCCCACAATTGCAGAATGGTGCCACCTTGTTGGAACCTATACGGCATCAACAGGGAAACTTCGCTTATATGTGAACAGTTCTCTCACAGATGAGGCCACAATCGAGACAAGCGGCATTTTTCAGTCTCTATCGAAATTAACAATAGGAGCACCTGAGTTCTCTTATATTCCAGACATGCGTGGGATTAATGGCACACTTGATGAAATTGTTCTTGGTGATCGCGCTTGGAACCAAACCGAAGTTAGCCTTGCATATCAAGGCATATACCCCGAGGGTACAGCACTCTACCTGCCATTTGACGGTGACACGCAAGACTACAGTGGACAAGGCAACCATGGACTGAAATACAAGGCTATGTGGACTGAAGGTAAAAAAGTGAACATACAAGCACGTATCGACCTAAACGGGAAAAAAAAGGCTAGTTTAAGCGTAATCGAAGCTGATGGCTCATTCACTTTTCCAACTTTCCCAGCAGAAAGCTCTGTTGACGTATACAACTACACTGTTTATGCGGTTTGGGGCGGTCAAGTCAGCATCCAAAACCAGACGGTTCCAATCATAGTGGACGGGATGAAAGTTTCCAAGCACACAACCAACTTGTCAAACGACCAAATTAAAGTTCGCGTCGTATACGCTTACGACGACACCCCAATTCAAAACGGAAACGCAACTTACGCGGGATTTTTCGCGGTCACCACCGCAGATGGATGGGCAACATTTAACGTGTCATCCCTGAAAACTGTGCCATGGGGCTTAACTGCCTACGCAATTTCAGAGCCAAAATACGGCTTAACTGCGAGAACCCAGAACCAAACCGTCAATTACCAAAAAACCCCAATCGAAACGTTCACTATTAAAGCAGACAACCCAATCACTAACGCTGGATGGAGTACTCTTACTCGTGAACTCAGCTTTAACAGTGCAGGCACAATCGTCACGGATGTCGGCAATTTGGGAAAGCCAATTCGAATCAAAGTAGACGGCACAACATACACTGACTGGACATATAATTCAACCACACAACAAGTGACAGCGCACAACGTTAACGGCAAAGTAGTTTTGCAATGGACTTCTTATGTCGCTCAATTATGGATAATCGCTGCCTTCTCCGTTGGATTAGCAATAGTAACTGCAACCGTCTTACTAAAAAAGAGGGGCACAACCTCTTTTTCAAGAAAGCAACGTTCTGATAATTTTGGAAAATAAAGAGCTAACGCATAATCTGTTGGTAAGCTGTTTTCCAAAAGTTATTTGAGAGAAGTGTTAAGAGAGATTTTATGCTAAAATCATGTATTTCTTTTTGATATTAGGAATGTTGCTTGAATTATTTTGGCTATGACAACGACAAATGCTAAGCCTAAAACGCCTATGAACATCCCTAGAACTATCAAACAAATTATCAGAGAAGTGAGGTAGATCAGACCAGCGGTGAACACGATCTCGCTTTTTTCATTTCCGAGAAAAGTGGCGGTTAGCATAGCTACGATTGTTGAGGTAATTACGGATATACTTACGAGGGTGACAAGAGGGATGGCATCAGTAAATGTCGGAAAGAAAGTTGTGACAAGGTATGGACTGAGAATGAACACTGCTATGGAAGCCGCGACGGAGAGAATTAGGACCAAGAGTTTGATTGTGTGTCGCCGCGCGCTAGATCAAGCCAACCTCTTCTTTTATAAGTCTCTTTAGCCTGTTTACGCCAATGTTGGCGGTTAGTTTGTTCTGACGATGAAATGTCTGATTTTTGCCCATTTTTTTCAAATCGTATTATCGAATTAAAGCGTAGAGTCGTTTTTTGATGTTTCCACGCTTTTCTTTTGTGGGTTGTTGCGAATTTTTAGGCGTGCGCGAGCTATAAGTGCTTTTGTCTGTTTAAAGATGGAGTTGTTTTTCGCCCACCCATAAGTCAGGTACGCCACACAAGCGACCAGCGCCGTAACCGACACAAGCGAACCATAATAAAACCATACCTGAGCCGCATACTCAATGGTGATTTCTAGAATGCCAGTCTGATTAACCCAAAAACCGTTAACCACCGAAAAAAGCGGAACAGAACCCACCTGCTCCCCATTAACCTGAGCAGTCCACAACGTATCATAAGCTTCCCCAAAAGAAAGCATAAAAGACCCAGACGCATCCACCGTCACCACGTACTTAGTAGAATCAACCTTTTGATAACTGACAACCTCAGCAGAAGCCTCATTCGCCGAGAGAACATCCTCCAAAGTATCGTCGCCATTCAGAGTTGAGTACAGCCAAACCACATCCAAATCAGAACTTTCAGAGCGTGCGGGTATTGACATGGTTTCTATTGTTTGTTTTCCCTTTTCGAGGGTTATAGGTCCGATGTAGCTCCAGTCAAGTACATCTGAATTAATCATGTATGTTTCTCCGTTTATGGTTATATGCAAGTTCCCTTTGCTTCTGATTGCCAAGGTATAGTTCTCATTTCTTAAGACTTCTATTTCGCTATAGACTTTTGATGTTTGGTTTAGTTCTAGGACTGCGCCGTTGCTGGCTTCACCGCCAAATTCACCAGACGCCACTGCATTCACACCATAAAAATCCCCCTCACCCTCAAACACATAAACCACCCTCTTGCCCTGCAAAGCCTCCACCAGTCGCTCTTGAGCAGCCTCAAACTGCTCCTTAGGAACCAACGCAAAAAGATTCACAGCGTTAAAACCCTCAACATTCGACAACACCACCTCATGCCGCCCCTCCTGCAAAAACAAGCCAGCTATTTGCTCCCAACTGAACTCGTTGAGCTGGTCCACAGTGTCGATTGTGAAGTTAACGTCGTCAAGTTGAACCTGAATTGTCCCACCTTTTTGATTCCGGAAAAGGCGGCACATAAAAATATACTCACCAGCCTTAGACACAGTAAAAGGAAGCTCTAAAGTGACTCGATCGAGGTTTTCTTCAGGTTTGGATGGAGCCCAAGTGAAAACCAAACCCTTACCATAATCAAAATCCCAATTGTCAATACCATTTTGCTCCAAATAGGAATGCCACTCGCCATGTAACGGATCATTTGTTGCTGCTTTTGACCAAAGGCTCGAGGGATCATGATGGTTAGTGTAATCAAACGGGGCGATTACTTGTTTTTCATTAATGAAATGAAATAGTAAATCATCTGTCTTTCCCACAGAAAGTATGACGTCACTTAATCCTGATGGTGTGTCGTAAGTTCCTTGCTCTAAAAAAGTCAGGGCAGACTGTTCTGGTCTAAAGTTGCTGATAAAATTGGCTGAAGTAAGGGTGTCTAGGCCACCAGCCACCAAAAAGTTCTGTGTCGGAACAAAGACATTAGGAGCCCATTGTTTATTTTCGAATATGTATATGAAACCTTCTTGTTTTACAAGTTCCATGTCTAACTGGTTTTTTAGGTCTCTAATGACTTCAGAGACGTTTTCTTTATCACTAATAGTGTCTTCACGAACCACAACATAGCGAATATTTAAAGCGCTAAGATATTTTCCAAAAACCTCAGTCCTGTTGTTGAGGAGTGCGTTTAACCCATATACATAAAGGTATTCTGACTGCTGCTGAGATAGCCCCACTGCCGGTTTTTCGGAGGAATACAAATCAAATGGACCAATCAGACTTTCAGGAGCCCAAGTAGTTCCGCTACCTGTAAGTTTAGGTAACCATGCGACCTTAGTAATGGAGGAATCGTTTGCCAACCACTCATTTGTCGCATAAAACTCATTTGGAACAGACACTGGTTTTATTACTTGATTCAAATAGATATCCGCTATAGGAAACGTGAAAAGTAAAATCAAAACAATAACGCATACTTGAACCAAAGAGCGCCCAGCTCTCAGTGATAAGTGCAGTTTCCGCCACTTCTTTGCGCTAAATTTAGCTGAAATTTTATTTGTCAAAGCCGCAAAAGTAAATCCCATCAGCACTGAATAAACAAACGGTGACAAAAAGCCCCATTTATCAGGGTCTCTAAAAATCCAAGAAAAAGTGCCAACTAATGGGAGATTGTTAAAACATAATTGTTCGTATAAATAAGAAAAAGTGTTTGTCCCCGTGCTTAAGAAAATTGTCACAATTCCAAGCAGAGAGAGATAAAGGACCGCTTTGTTTTTCTTATAAGAAAGTATGGCAGAAAAGCAGATGACAGGAACAACAAGACTCACTATCCTCCATGAAACATCTAAAATGGAGCCGCCAAAAGTGATTTTAGGGTTCCAATAACTCACAAGCCCCAGAACATTTAGCAAATTACTGTTTCGGCTAAGAAGATTAACAGTCTCAATCGTAGAAACGTATGGAGGTTGAAGTGCTTGTGAAGTCGAGTAAAAAATGGAAGGCAATATCCAATAAAGGCTAAAAACAAAATACAGGGCTAACAAAAATAGTAAATTAAGGATGACCTGTTTTCGCTGTTTTAAATACAAAAATAGGTACATGGAAAGAGAAAGCAGCATAATTGAAATGAACAGGATGGAATGAATGGAGGTTGAAGCAATCGCAAAAAGAATTGCAGCGACGAAAGAATATTTAAAATTAAATTTGCCGTCTTTAAGCGCTTTAAACGAAAATAGAAATATTAAAGGAAGAATACTATAACTTGTAAGTAGAAACCTATGCTGTATTCTATTCATAACCCATGGGTTAAACGCATATAAAACTGCGGAGGAAATACCGCAAATGAAAAGTTCTTTTCCACCCACATGCTTTTTCAAGATGCTTGTGATTAAAACATACATTGAAAAACCTGCTATAATAAGCGTGGACACTATCAAAAGCTTGAAGTAGATGTCAGCTGGAAGGTTAAAAACGTAAAAGGGAAGCGAAAAAACTAATAAATAAGCAAGCCGCGGAAGCCCATTTAAGTTGAACTCGCCGTTTTCTGTCCATGTAGGATAATATACGCCAATAAATTTATCTTTGGTTAGGGTTGAGATAAAATCTCCATAAAGAATTGTGCCTGGTGAAAAAAGCAAACCTCTCGCGAGAACAATTGTCATAAGCGTTAGTATTAAAAAAGCTAGAACGGCGCGCTTTCTTTGGTTAAAAATCATTCTTTTTTCCCGAGCATAACAATATTTGAACCAAATACACTAGTCAAGGGTAACACCTCTAGTTTATTATCAAGTGTTACAAAAAAGGTCCTAGAAACATTTTCGCTCGCATCCACTCTTAACGAAGGAATAAAGGACATTGTGTGAAAATACGTCCTGTAAAAAATACCGCGACATTCTTCAAAATCCTTGACAGTTAATGGTTTCTCATTGGGTATGTGATTAATATTATCCCGAAAAGGAGACAGGGGATGAATCTTCAAAAAATTATAGGGATTAACCAAATTAGGATCTATAGAAGCGACGATGCCATTTTTCTTAACGACCCGATGGGCTTCTCTTAATATTTTCCCCATTTCATACTTAGTGAAATGATGCAAAACATAACCAAAAAAAACTACATCAAACGCATCATCATAAACTGGGAAATGGAACAAATCACCTCGGCAATATCGGGACGCATTATCGAGACTTTTTGCCAGTTTTAACATGCCTTCCGAAAAATCCAATCCAGTGACCTCACATTTTTTTTCCTTAAATCTTCTTGACCAAGCTCCAGCACCGCAACCTGCGTCCAAAACGGAAAGGTTAGCATAACCGTTTGTGTGTTCGTCTAAAAGAGCCCATATTTTTTCGAACAGATGCTTTGGTATCTCCTTATGCTTAAGCGCTCTGTTGGAAAAGAATTCCTGTGTTTTGTCTGCTCTACTTTCCAATTGCACTTGCCAACACATCTTCTGTAACTTGCTCTAAGGTCTCTTTAAGAGGTTTGGAAGTATCGATAATTTGGATGCTGAAATATCGAGCGAGAGCTTCATATCGCTTGGTTTGAACGCGATAAAAGTTAATGCTATAATTAGCTCTCCGAGTGTAAGCAATTTGTGGGGATACTTTGCAAACGAAGGGCCTATCCGGCATAGGGAAATTGAGGTACAATAACCTTAAGATTTCATTTGCGTATCCAAGATATTCCCAGCTTATCAAAAAATCGTACAAGTATCTGTCAAGAATGACAATTTTGTTTCTTTTGAAAATTTTTATAAATAACCAGAAAAATAGAAAATCTACCCATACAATATATGGCCACATTTTGAATACAAAGCTTCTATTTTGAATAGGGGTTCTCGAAACAAAGGACTCCATTAGATTTTCTCGTTGCTTGCACAAAAAGTTCATTATGTATCTAATGAGGAAATATTCGAATTCTGGCTTGTAATAGACTTGCAGACCATTTGACAAAAGCACCCTGTAAACGTAAGTTGAAATTGTAGTTTTTCCGCTTCCGTCATTTCCCATAAATGCTATAATCATTTTTTCACGTTACTCGCTAAATAACCTAATCCTGCTGAAAAATATTCAAGAAGTTTCAAAACAATTACTCCTAATGCAAGGAGGGGGTTGAAGTAAAATCGTTTATTTTTGAGGAAGATTGAAAATCTGTAAAAAATGCTCATTTGTCTATGAGCACGTTCGCCAAATTTTTCTTTGTACTTGAAAGCGGTTTTTCCATAGTAGAACTTTTTCTTCAAACCTTTCCATAGAGAAAAATCATCTTCGCGATGCAATATTTCAGCTTTTATTCTCGATTTAACGTTATAGCCTAGTGTTTCTATCTTTTGTGATAAAGTAGATTCTTCAAACAAAATTACCTCTTCGTCAAAACCGTTGACTTTCTCAACTAAGTCTTTCCTGAAAAATCTCGCAGATTCAATTTCGGTCCCAGTGTAAAAGCTTCTTTCAAAATCTCTAACTTTGACCCAAAAGGAAACGCCAATAGATTTTTCAGGAATAATCATCCCGCCTATTTTTTCATCCTTTCCGATTAAGGTAACGCATTCTTCAATTACAGTTTTAGATAATTCCATATCAGAATCTATGAAACAAACGTATTTACCTGTAGCTTTTGTGAGACCCAAGTTTTTTGCCTCAGTTCTTTCAGAATTTAACTTAAGAACTTTTGTTTTATAACTTTCAGCGATTTCCTCGGTTCTATCATTTGAATTTTTATCCATCACAAGAATCTCGATATTGGCGTAGGTTTGTTCTCTAATAGATCGTAAACAAATACCAATAGTTCTTTGTGAGTTATACGTTGGAATAATAACAGAAACTAAAGGTTTATTCAATCTTCCAAAACCTCGATATTCTATACTAATTGCTGGCATTAAGTTTTTTGAACATCAATTTTCGACACAATCGCCCTCTCGATTTCAACGTTTTTTCAATTGCTAATAAATAACAAACTGCACTCTTGAAGCGAAGCCTTAGGCGTGCGCGAGCTATAAGCGCTGTTATCCCTTTCCAGACAGACTTATTTTTAACCCAGCGATAAACCAAATACAAGGCGCAAATCACCAGCGTGGCTACCGACACAAGCGAACCATAATAAAACCATACCTGAGCCGCATACTCAATGGTGA
>CAZJQR010000011.1:0-32097 GCA_964548345.1 uncultured Candidatus Bathyarchaeia archaeon
CGAAGAATCTTCTCTATCAGATGCATAAAAAACGCTTGCGCCTGCATCTCAGTCAGCCTATCCAAATAAACAGAAACCATGGCGATTTTTCCCTTTTTAGAGGCAACGTATTCAGCGAACATGCGCGCTGAAACTGCGCTTTTGTCACATAGTAGCACCGACGAAGAGACTGGACCTAACAAATCCTTGGGTTTGGGAACGGCAATCGCCATAGTGCCAAGTTTATCTTCTTTCTCACTAAGCATGATTAGGCAAGAGTTCTTGGTTTCCACATAAACTGCAAGAAACCTTGTGTCCTGTTCAAAAAGTTCTTCTTTAACGACTCTGGCACGCTCCATTTTCCCCTTTCTCCATGAGTTGGCTTTTTCGTTTCTCCCAACTTGTAAAAGTGGGATAACTGACTGGATTATGCAACAATTGCTTAAAAAGACTTCACAAAACAGAGCCATAAATCGCGAAACGGTTATGCTCGGAACAGACTATAGCCCCTCTATAAACAGAAACTGCATGGAACCCTGCAGAAACACCGTGCGCTGTTTTCTACATGCTATTGACTGTGAAAGCAGCCAATACGGACCTACCCCCTATCGTTTTCTGCAACGTATTTCTATTAGGATCCTAATATACGGCAAATATGCCGGTGTAGCGCTGATGTGCTTACAGAAGGCTCTAGCGTTTATGTCAAGGCTGGAATACCTGTGGAATAGGCGTTGTGAGTCATTGGTGTTTTATTAATTCGTTTTTTCTGTAGCATATTGCTAAGCCGACAAGTGCGATAGTGGCGGTCGCTGTTGAAAGCGCAATCCACAGCATGTACGTTGCGAGGTAGAAGCTGATTGTGGGGTGATATGGCTCGGATGTGGTTGTGAAGCACCATGAAACTGGCACGTCCCTGATTGTCACGGACACCGTGTAGGAAGTGGCGGGTTTTAACAGATGAGCAGGATAGAACGTTCGCTGATATGACAGTGTACCTGTCACTTCGACGCCAACATGAGAGATAGGCACTTCCGGAGCTAGGCGCAGTTCGTCTAACGCTGCGGAAGATAACGCGTCTATTGTGATGGTGGTGTCGAGAGGAACGTCGGTGGCGTTAGGCTTTGGACCTATCGTGAAATCCATGCCAGCAACGTCCGAAGTGTAATGTTCGGGTGTGGAGTACGCGGACTGGGTTAAGCAAATCACTAAAAATACTGTGAGGAACGTGAGCACATAAGCTGCCGCAAGAATTAAAGCTACTTGCATCTTTTTAGAGAGATTCATTTGCTCTCACTTGGCTTAACTTTGCCATTTATGAACTTTGCATATTTTAGTATTTAATTCTTAACTGTTAGGCAAAGCATGGTTTTTGCCCTTCAGTGTTTCTTTAGAATTTCCCTTTTTGTTTTAGAGCTGTGATAGCGATGGTATTTATAGCCTGCGTACTTCAGTAGATAGCAATTTCAGAGGAGGGAGGCGGCAACATGAAAGACGAGCGAGCGGGAACAGTCTTGCAGATACTGCGTCAAACCTTTGCGATGCCCAAGTGGACCGAGACAAAGCGTGACCCGTTTGAAACGTTGATTGTGACCATTATTTCACAGAACACGGCGGACAGAAACACTGCAAGAGCCTTCGAACGCCTCTCGAACAGGTTCGAAATCAAGCCCGAATTGCTGGCGAAAGCAGAAACCAGCCAGATTGAGGAAGCCCTGAAAACTGCTGGTCTTTACAGGAACAAATCTAAAACAATAAACAGGGTTTCAAGAATAATCCTCGAAGAATTTCACGGCTCTTTACAGCCTATATTGTCGCTGCCTCTTAAGGAAGCAAGAGAAACACTTATGGCGCTTCCCGGGATAGGACCGAAAACAGCAGATGTTGTCTTGCTTTTTTCCGCGAAGCAGTCCACGATTCCAGTGGATACTCATGTGAACCGCGTGGCAAAACGATTGGGTTTTGCGCCTGCAAACGGAGACTACGAAGAGGTACGCATGTCGCTCCAATCGCGTTATGACCTGCGTGACTATTTGGCGGTTCATGTGTTGCTGATTGCGCACGGAAGGAGATACTGCAAGGCTAGGCGCCCATTATGCAGGCAGTGCCCTGTGAACATTTACTGCCCTTCAAGGGGACTATGGGATAAAAAATGATTACGCTACCACTGGAAGTCGCAGAGTATTTTCCTTACGCAAGCGTACGCCCTAACCAGGACCAATTCATAAAAACCATTTTTGATGCTGTTGAGGACAGGCGTTCCGTTCTCATCGAAGGAAGCAACGGCTTGGGAAAGACCATTTCAGCCATTTCCGCGTGTCTCCCAACCGCCATCGAAAAGGATTTGAAGATACTGTACGTGGCTCGGACTCACCGGCAGCATGACCGTGTAGTGGAAGAGTTAAGAGCGGTTTTCAAGAAGCATCATGTTTCAGGGATCTCGCTTCGTGGGCGCAATCAGATGTGCCTCAACAATTTCGCGGCTAAGAACGCTTTCGACGCCAAGTCACTCATGGAAGCCTGTGAAATGCTGAAAGCCAAAGGCAGGTGCCCGTACCACAAGGCTCCGGAGGAGCAGACGTACGAGTATCTTCAGCTTCAACAGCAGATAGCTGCTCGTCCGTACACGGCTTCTGAGATTCAAAAAGTTTGTCGAAGAAGAAGAGTGTGCTCTTACGAGCTGGTGAAAGCCGCCCTAGCCGATGTGAAAGTGGTTGCGCTGAGTTACCTTTACGTCTTTGACCCCGTGATTCGCAACGCGTTTCTGAAGAACCTTGATTCTCAGCTGCAGAAGACCATCTTGATTGTGGACGAAGCGCATAACCTGCCGGAAACAGCCATCGACATCTCAAGCAGCAGCCTGTCACTTTTCGTTATAAAACAAGCCGAGCTTGAAGCCCAGAAATACGAAAACAAACAGATAGAAGCCTTCGCCAACTTTTTCAGAAAAGAAATCGAAAAACTGACGGAAGACATAGGCAGAGAGCAAATAATCGCTCCCGAGTCCATAATAGAAATCATACAAAAACAAGGCAGCATAGCTAACCCCCGTGACTTCTTTGAGCAGCTACATGAGATTGGCAGTTCCATCAGGCGAAGTTTGCTTGCGGAGGGAAAGAACCCGCGGTCGTACATTCACGGCATGAGCGAGTTTCTGCTTCGGTGGCTGGACACGTTAGGTGACGAATCCTTCATCAACGTTGCAAGCACGTACTTCACCCGAGAAAACGCGAAAACCGCCAAGCTGGAAATCGTCGCGTTAGACCCGTCGAAACTCACCGCGCCAGTTTTCTCATTCACTTACTCCAACATAATAATGTCGGGGACGCTCCAGCCCTTAGAAGCGTATGCGAGGATAACACGGCTACCGGAAAACACCGTGCAGCGCGTTGTGCCCTCACCTTTCCCCAAGGAACACGTGCTCTCCCTCGTTTGCCTCGGCGTATCCACTGCCATGGAAAAACGAACCCCCTTCATGTACCAAACAATGATAAAAAGAATCAACGAAGTCGTGCAGAACACGCCAGCAAACACAGGAATCTTCACCGCCTCGTTCGGCGTACTAAACGCCCTGATAGCTGAAGGATTGGAAGTCGCGTTGGATAAACCGCTCTTTCATGAGCGCAGAGGCATGAGTTCAAAGGCGAACGAAAAGATTGTGGCTGAGTTCAAGGCTTGCGGTGAAGGTGACGGCGCCGTTTTCCTCGGCGTTCAAGGTGGAAGAACCTCGGAAGGCGTGGACTTTCCAGGCAACCAGATGAACTCTGTAGTAGTTGTGGGTGTTCCTTATGCGGAGCCTACGCCGAGGGTGAAAGCGCAGATTAGCTATTACGAAACGTGTTTTCCCAAACTTGGGCGCGAGTATGGTTATGTGCTTCCTGCGATGAAAAAGGCTTCTCAAGCCGCTGGTAGACCAGTGAGAACGCTGGAGGACCGCGGCGCCATAGTGTTCTTGGATTACCGTTTTGCCACAAGATACTGCCGCAGTTTTCTGCCCTCATGGATAACCCGTGAAATGAAGGTGCTGCAACCCGACGACGAAATTTTGGCTCAGGAAATTCTCGGGTTTTTCAAACGTTAAGTTGCAGCCTCAACCGTTTGCCTCGTCTGTTTTTCTCCGCGGATACACGTGACCAGCTCTTCCCGCTATGCGTATGGCTGAGGCTATATCTCTCAGCCCTCGCCTGTGCTTGTTATGGTTTAGAGAGCGGTTTGTTCCCGCCTCACTCACCACTTGCAAAACCACTTCAGGCGGCAAGGCGCGGTCAAAGGCTTCTATGAGCTCTTTGTACGTTGGAATTCCGCTTCCGATTTTTATGGTGACCGCAGTTAAGGAGAAATCAACGGTTTTTATAATATTTTCAGTTTTTTTCAGTACTTCTTGGATGCTGAAGCAGTTTCCTGTCTCGTTAACTTTGCCGTCGGCTATGACTGCCAACCCGAACACCTCACCCGGGTCTACGCCTATGACAATCTTCTCGTAGACTTCTTTCCCCTGAAGAATTTTCACCAATTCGTCAGCCAAAGCGTCGGGTTCCGTTTCGCCGTCGTAAACCAGTATTCTTTCATGGCTTATTCTGCCCTTTTCCTGCTCAGTGGTTATGACTGCCTTGACCTCTGTGGGCACGGTTACGCCAGGAACCAAGCTCATAAACGGAATGTTCCTCTCTTTCAACTTGTTCACTATCAAAAAGTAGGTTTTTCCTTGAACTGTGGCAACCGCAACCTTACCCTTCATAAAAGCATCCTATAGCGTATATGCTTAAGCGCAAAACAGATTATTAGTTTCGCCGTTTATAATGCTTGATGTGCGTTAGCGTGATAAAGAAGATATTAACGGGATGCGGCTGCATCGACAGCAACCTGAACGGTGGCATATCTCCTGAAAGCGTTACCTTGGTTTATGGAGAACCAGAAACTGGAAAATCAACGTTTGTGATGCAGTGCGCCGTAAAATGCGCCATGCAAGGCTACAAGACCTTGTTCGTGGACTGTGACAACACGTTTTCCGCTAAAAGGTTGTCTCAGGTAGCTTCGGGAAAATTTGAGGAAATCGCAGACCGCATCATACTGATACGACCAGCGGACTTCAAGGAGCAAACCGCCGTTATAGAACGCATTGCAGAGTACACCGCGAAAAACTTCGGGTTGGTGGTCATTGACACCTTCAACTCTCTGTATCGCGCCAAGGTTGCTGAGTCTTCTGGAAAAGCGTTTGGGCTAAACCGCGAGCTGAACAGGCAACTGGCTATTCTGGCGCAAAACGCGAAAACCCAAAAAACTCCCGTGATTATAACAAGCCAAGTGCGCAGCGTTCTGGACGAATCGTACCATAGCGTGGCACCCGTAGCCACCAGAGTTTTAAAATTCTGGGCTGACACAATAATCGCCATGAAACCCACAGAAAACCCGCAAACGATTAGAGCTGTGCTCGAAAAAACACGCGAAAACCCCGAAGAAGCAACCTGCTATGTCAGAATAGACAAAACTGGAATACGTGACTCACCCTTCCTTCAGTGATGGTTGATTGCATGGACATCGCCACATTAATCGTTGAAGCATTAAAATTCATATTCCCCGCCTACTGCGCAAACGCCGCACCAGTGATTGCCGGAGGAGGAACACCCATGGATTTTGGAAAAAACTTCGTTGACGGAAAAAGAATCTTCGGAAAAAACAAGACACACAGAGGCTTCTTCTTCGGCTTAGCAGTGGGCGTAACCGTCGGATTAGTTGAAGTGATGTTTTTTAATTACCCGCTTCTGTTCAGCGTGCTTTCGCCCCTAGGAGCTCTCTTAGGAGATTTAGCAGCCGCGTTCCTGAAAAGGCGATTAGGAATCGCCCCTGGCGGCTTGTTACCCGTTATAGACCAGGTGGACTTCGTTGTCGGCGCGCTCGTGTTTTCGCTGCCTTTAGCGATAATATACTGGGAACTAGCAGTCACGGTTCTCGTAATTACTCCGCCCATTCACCTGTTTACGAATTTCTTGGCGTACAAGCTGAAATTGAAAAAAAACCCTTGGTAGTATCAGCTACCAAGCTTAATCTGAATCGCGTCTTCCAAGAATATGTACGCTAAAAGCAACAGCGTCACGCCTATAACCAGCATCATGTACGCCTGTCTCGGCTTGTAGGCGTATTTTGTGCTTTGATAAACAGCCAACAAGCCAGCGAAACCTATCGCGTAAAGCATCACTGATATTACACTGTCGGATATGAATTGTCGTCCCAGGTCAGGATAGATGAAGATGAAACCTTTGCCTGTGTAAAACGCGGGAAGAGGTGATGATATAATGGTGTATAAGCCTCCGCCGAAAAGAAAAATTGCGTATGCAATTACAATTGTGGAAATTACGAAAGATGAAGGCTTCGTGGTTGAAATTCTGTTGAACCACCGGCTAAGTGAAAATGACGTGGATGCAGTTCGTTTCTTAATTTTCTTCGACACTTCTTGTTCCCTCGTTGTTAACTAGGTAATTCGCTACTTCTTTAGCCCATTCTCCTGTTAAAGGGTTTTGCTCAATCTCGCTTAAATATTCTTTCCAAGAAATCTTCAAAGCCTTACCCCACAAGTCGTACTTCTCCACTATGTTCTCATAAGCTTTAAAGTGCACCATACAAAAACCTCTTTCCACCGCCTCTCTATCACATGCTTTACACTTCAACATTTCACTTCCGCGCCTCTTTTAATGGACAGGCAGGATTGAAACATAAATTCCAAGCCCGCTGCCCCCTAATCCAAACCCGCACGGTAGGCCAGCCGCAACTTTTACACACGTTACCCAACGGCTTCACCAAGCCTTTCTGCGGCAGAGGAAAAGAGGTGCTGCATTTGCCTTCAAAATAATTTGTGCAGCCAATGAAGCGTTTGCCAGTTTTCTTCGAGCGCAAAATTACCAGTTTTCCACTTTGGCAGATTGGACACGCGCCGATTTTTCTTTCTTCTAGTCTTGACTTCATTAACGCTTGGCTCAAACGTGCGCCTATTACCCTTTCGTTTTCTTTCAGTTTCTCGGTCACAGGCTTCAGAATCTCAATGGCGCCTCGCAACACGTTTTCTCTTGTTTCCGTTCCTTGTTGAATTTCATTCATCCGTTCCTCAAGCTTCCGAGTTAGCTCCAGTGACACAACGGTTGGACAGTACTTTCTCAGAACATCAACGACCTCAAAGCCGAGGTCAGTAACCACAATTCTTTCCTCGCGAATGTACTTCCTCGCCTGTAGTGTTTGTATGATTCCTGCACGAGTTGCCTTGGTGCCTATCTCCTCCTTCTCCATCCTTCGAAGAAGACTACTGGGATTGTACCTTGACGGCGGCTTAGTGAACCTGTCCTCTAAGACCGCCCTTTTAACGCTGACTTTTTGCCCTTCTTCCATTGAAGGCAAGACCGCATCCTCTGACCTGACGTAAGGTTTGTAGAAACGAAGCCAGCCTTCCTCCAAGGTTTGTCTTCCATTTAGTTGGAACCTGTTGCCGTTAATGCTGAGGGTAACTTTTACGCTCTTTAAGACTGCGGGGCCGCCGAAAACCGCCATAAACCTTCTAACAACCAAGTCCCAAATGTTTTTTTCAGTGCTGTAAAGGCTGCGCTCTGGCAAGTTCCCAGTGGGATAAATGGCAGGGTGCGCGAGATCCTTCTTTCTTCCTTCGGTTGGCTTCAGCACTGGTTTGGCGAGCAGTTCCCCGGTTAGCTTCGCGTACTCGCGGGTTCTGCCCAACTGCTTCAATATTGTTTGGTAGCCGATGGCGGGGGTTAATTTTTGACTGCTGGTTCTAGGATACGAGATTAACGCAGCCAAGTACAGGCGTTGAGCGATGCTGGAAGTACGCATCAGCGTGTACTTGAACAGTCGGTAAGCTTCACCTTGCAGCGAACCCAAATCAAAAGGCAAAGGAGGCATCTGCCGGAACTCTTTCACGTCTATTTTTTCTATTTCACCGTCTTTGCCTTTGCAGCTGTCAATTATGGCGTCTGCTTCTGCCTTGGTTTCGATGGCTGGCTTTTCGTGCGTTACTTCAAAAACCGCGCCTGCAATCTTGACTTTAGCCGTTATGCTCCAGTACGGCGTTGGCACAAAACACTTTATGATTCTTTCTCGTATTTCGAGAAACTTGAGCATGGGTCCTTGCACTCTTCCAGTGCTGAGGGTGGCGTATTTTCCGCTGTAGTTTTTCGCTGCCGTCGTCAAAGCTCTTGAAAGGTTTATTCCGTACAGCCAGTCCACTTCATGTCTTGTTAGACCCGCCTCAATTAGCGCGAAATCTAAGTGAGATAGCGGTTCTGTGTAAGATTTTTCCAGCTCCTCTTTTGTTAAAGTGGAGTACTTCATGCGTTGCGCAAGGTTTTCCTTGCCGCCAAAAGCATATTTCAGGATGGAGTAGCCGATTATGCTTCCTTCAACATCGTAGTCGCATGCATCAATGAACTTGGCTGCGTTCTCTGAAAGTTTTGAAATAACCTTAAGCCAAGTGCGTATTCGGGCTGCTCCGCGTTCAGCCAAATATCGTGGAACCCATTGGAAATTGAAGACTGGATAGCCTTTTTTTCCTCTTTTTTTGCTTGCAACCGTGTACAGATGCCCTAAAGCTGGAACGACGACTATGTCCTCGCTTCGCTTTGCCACGTAGTAGGGAACGCCGTTCTTCTGCATCTTTTCGGGTTTTCCCTCAGCGTCTAAAGCCGAGGCTATTCTGCTTGCCGCATCAGGCTTTTCAGTTATGATTAAAGTGTACTTCCCCAACAGCTTATAACCACACTTGAGAATTGAATTTCATCCTCAAAAAAGTTGTCGCTTGCCACTTTCCTGTTCCGTATTCTGGAACAAATTTCCAACTCAATAATGTTTAATAATCCATTGTAGAGAAATGTTTTCACGGGTTGCTGTGGAACAAGCTCGACCAGTGGGTGGAATAGGTGCTTGAGGGGCTAGGTCTACTAGGTAACATAATCATTCTTCTTATAGCGTTGGCGGCGTTGGACAAAGCCAGTGACGTAACCATCACTCATTCCATAAACGTGGCAAGCACCACTGGATTGGGAAAAACAGCCGTAGGCTTCATTTTAGTCGCGTTTTCGACGTCTTTGCCGGAACTTTTTGTGGCTGCTTTTTCAGTGTTAAACCCAGAAAACGTGGGCGTGTCCATAGGAAACGTCTTGGGTTCCAACATAGTTAACGTTTGCTTGATACTCGGCGTCTGTTTTCTATTGATATCTTTGAAGTACCCGGAGAAATCGCGGGTTTTGCCTAAAATGGCGAAAGCGGAACTAGGCAGCCTCTATTTTGGTCTTTTCATAGCTTCGATTGTTCCGTTGGCTCTGATTTACATCGGGTACGCAAGCCGATTCATCGGGGGCATGCTTTTAGTAATTTTCATTTATTACATGTTCCAGCTGTCAAAGGCTCGCACTCCCGCTGAGCAAGCTGCTTCAGGAACAGAGAAAAACAAACTTCGCAAATACGTAACCCTTACCGTTCTCGGCGCTGTCGGAGTTGTGGCCAGCGCTTATTTCATAGTTGAGTCCGCATCCTTCCTAGCAGCAAGCGTAGGCATACCACCCGTCGTCATAGGCGCCACAGTTGTTGCTTTTGGGACAAGTGTGCCGGAGCTGTCAACAAGTTTTGGCGCCGTCAAAAAAGGACATTTAGAGCTTGCATTAGGCAACATAGTTGGAAGCTGCTTCATGAACATTACCTTAATTCTGGGAATAACTTTGGTCGCGTCACCTCTAACGATTAACATGAGCGCCTTTTCCAACGTGGCACTCTTCTCGTTGATAACAAATCTTCTCTTGTGGTATTTCCTGTCAAACGAAAGAATCGGTCGGCGAGAAGGAACAGTTTTGCTTTTCTTGTATGCGCTGTTCATAGCTATCAGCCTTGGTTGGATACAGATCGCCCAGACTACTTGAGTAGTTGTTTACTGGAAGGAAAACCAAGTGCGAAAGAAAAATGCGAATATAGCCTTGCCCTTAATTTGTAAGGTACCCGATGTGGTTCTTTGTTAGCGTGCCCCATCAAGATAGGTTAATTCGAGCAGCACCGTTCCGCTGATATGCGCGTTTTACAGTAAATTTTAACTTCTAATTATGACAGTATTAAGAGTTTAAAATTCAGGATGGTTTCACTTTGGACCCAGCTGTGATAGCTTTCCTCGTTGCGGCAGTAATTATCATTCTAGGTTTCTTGGGAGAAGAGTTTTTCAATCGCACAAGCATCCCAGACTCTATCCTTCTGCTCTTATTCGGAGTGATTTTGGGTCCCATTTTTCACTTGTTCGCTCATGAAGAACTGCTTGCGATTACGCCGTATTTTGCTGCTTTAGCGCTTATCATCATTCTCTTTGACGGCGGGTTAAACATGGACATACGTGAAGCTGTCAAGAACAGCCCAAGAGCTTTGATATTGGGAATTACTGGGTGGATATTAAACGTGTTAGTAACAGCCGCTCTCACCAAGTATTTGCTGGGCTGGCGCCTTCTGAACGGCCTGCTCTTAGGGAGCATAGTAGGCGGCGGTAGCTCTATAATAGTGATAGCTTTGATTAGAAAACTGAAAGTCACTGAAAAAATTGAGACCGTTCTCAGTCTTGAATCCATTTTGACGGATGTTTTGTGTACAGTGGGCGCGTTCACAGCGATTAACATAATACTCTCAGGCGAAGTAAGCCTAGGATCTGCCCTAGGCTCGGTTGGCATAGCATTTGGAGTGGGCATTCTCGTAGGTTTAGGTTTTGGCGTTGCTTGGCTTGTTATTCTGGAAAGAATCAAAGGGAAACCCAACGCCTACATGCTGACTCTTGCTATGTTGTTTCTAACTTTCGTGGTGGCCACGAACCTGAATGGAAATGGGGCGCTTTCAGCGTTGTTTTTTGGCTTAATTATTGGAAACTCGCGGCATATTGGTAAACAGTTGAAATTCAGAAGCACCATCTCCATTGATAACAGCGTACGAGATTTTCATTCCCAAATTAGCTTTTTAATTCGTTCTTTCTTCTTTGTTTTTACAGGTCTTCTGTTTAGCTTTTCATCTTTCATGTCGGTGTTTTTCGGCTTATTCATATCCTTCACTTTTCTCGGAATCCGTTTTGTCGTGGTTAAAATGGCTGCAGTTAAGTCGGAGTTGAGGGACTATGAAACTTTAATGACCGTTATGTTTCCCAGAGGTTTGGCTGCCGCGGTGTTAGCTTCATTACCCCTCACATCTGGTGTGCCTGACTCTCAAGTTTTCCCAGAAATCGCGTTCATAGTAATTCTAACTACAATTATAATCACAACTGTGGGGGTAGCTGTTCTTAAGAAACGTAAAAGCCGTTCATCATCAACATATGATTCCAAAAGAAACCTGCTCTACTAAATGTCAAATTCATAGCTTCAATTTGAGGTTAGGTAACCAATAAATATGTCGCAGATGTTACCTTTGTTATTTCGGGAAGTGAAAAGTAGTGCCCCAACGTGTCATATGTCAGGGATGCAATCACATACTGTATGAAGGTGCGGACCTTAAGCCTCCCGATGAAATTCTCCAGCAGTACGATGGAAAATGCCCTAAATGCGGCAAGAAACTGTCCTTGCTACCTATCGACGTCGAAGTTAAGCCGCTAAAATAAGTCTGTAGTGAAAAAGTGTGGCAGACCCTTCCAAAGATGGGACAGAGAAAAGTTTCTCTGAGGAGACACATTGGGAAAAAGCCGCTAAAACTCGCATGGGCAAATATCTGACGCGGATGGAAACAGACTTCATTTTTAAATCAAGCTCGCCGTCACAAACTTGCACCGTTATGGATGTGGGCGCGGAAGCTGGTAGGTTTTCTTCTATACCTGCAGAGAAAAACGCGACTGTGATAGGCTTAGACGTCGATTCTTACGGTTTGAAAAGGTTGAGACTTAAAACCAAAAATGTCGGTGTCATTCAGGCGGACGCAAGGAAGATTCCAGTGAAAGACAGCACATTTGACGCGATATTTATGATTGAGGTTTTGGATTACATCTCTGATTTAGATGAAGCTTTAACGGAATGTCATCGAACTTTGAAATCAGAGGCTATATGCTTATTTTCTCTTTTGGCAATAAACGCAGTTTGAAATCACAGCTCAGGAAACTACGTGGCAAATCTTACATGCACTCTTACAGCAGAGTTATGCAGTCCCTGTCCAGAACAGGGTTCTCAGTGGTTAGGAAAATGGGATACAGCTGGTTACCTTTTGGCAGAACATCGGAAAGTCGATTAATACCTTTTTTGGCTTTGCTTGAAAAACTTTTTGCGTTAAGAAGAATTCCAAGCTTAAGCCCGTGGGTTATTGTGCACAGCGTGAAATCCCGAAAACTCTTTGAGCATTGACCCAATTTTGGAAAGCAATAAATAAACGGCTATTGTGATATAAACAATTATTAACCACAAAAACAAATAAAAGACTTCATTAATATGAAAAGATGGCTCAAAGGGGGAAGGAGACACTGGTGAAGGAACGACTCGTCAACGGTCTTAAAGCTTTTGGAAGACTTCGCATCCAAACGAGTCATGCCTCAATAATCTGTTATTCAGCTTTACTTCTAATACTCTTTATTGCATTCACAATCCGCGTCCTACCAATACGTTGGGAAATACCCACAGGTGAGGTGCGACTTAACGAATTCGACCCCTACTACCAATTCAGTCTAACGAATCACATGGTACAAAATGGTTTGCTCTCGCCTTATTTGGAGAACAATGGTCAAGGCTGGATAAACTACCAGCAATGGTATCCGGCTGGACTGCATATGTCTAGGTCGTTGCCTTCCTTGCCGATGACCGCAGCCGTACTCTACAGCATAGTCTCTTGGCTGGGCGTTAACGTTGATTTGATGGCGTTTTGCTCGCTCTTTCCTGTAATCTTCGGCACCTTATCTTGCTTGATAATCTATTTTATCGGCAAAGACATGGGCGGAAAAACGGTTGGTTTATTCGCAGCACTTTTTCTAGCCTTGGCACCATCTTTCCTCCAAAGAACAGCGCTCGGTTTCTTTGACACTGAAGTCTTAGGAATCTTTGGACTTTTGTCATTCATTCTTCTGTTTTTGAGAGCAATCGACGAAACTAAGTCCACGCGATCATCATTATTTTACTCTGTAGGCGCTGGTTTAGCATTGGCATATTTTATTGGGGCTTGGGGCGCAGCCTACTATCTGCTGGATTTAGCTGTCCTTTTTGTTTTCGTGTTAATCTTGTTAAAAAGATATAGCCAACGCCTGTTGATTTCCTACAGCTTAACTTTCGGTTTGGCGTTTTTCATCGCCACGAAAATTCCCTACATCTCACTAAACTATTTAACTTCAGGCGCAGTGCTGCCAGTTGCAGGCGTGTTTGTTTTGCTTTGCCTTTCAGAAGTGTTGCGGCACAACATATCCATGAGAACCAAGGTCTGGCTTACTGGCGCATCGATAGCGGGATTAGTTGGAGGTTTTGTTGCTCTGTGGCAACTTGGAGTCATGGAGAATATTGCAGGGAAGTTCGCCAGCGTTTTAGACCCGTTTGTTCGCTCTGCGGCTCCTTTAATAGAGTCAGTAGCTGAGCATCGCATTTCCGCTTGGGGAAACATTTACTTTGAACTCGGGTTAGGAATACTATTTTTCCTAGCAGGTTTATACTTCATACTAAGGAACCCCACAAACAGAAACATTTTCCTGTTGCTTTTTGGCGCAACCTCACTTTACTTCGCGTCCTCTATGGTGCGTTTGCTTGTTATCTTCGCGCCAGCGTTTAGCCTTCTGGTAGGCTTGGGGATTCTTGGCGTACTGAAGCCATTTTATACGCTGTTAAGAGAAGCATCACAAATCGCCATAAAATCAAAACGTAGGATAGCACGCGTGAGCAAAGAATACAGCGGCATTGCAGTCTTTCTGATATTCATGCTTATAGTCACAGGCCTTGCTTTTTCACCTCAAACCGGCGGCATGCCACGGGTGTATGGTTCAGCGTACGCGCCTATTACCATTAGCGCTGCCAGTCTTCCAGTAGGGAGAAGCCTTCCTGCACCCGTGCCGGAATGGCTGGGCATGTTGAGCTACACTGGGAATAATCTTCAGTCAACAACCGTCGTATGCGCTTGGTGGGATTACGGGTATTGGCTAAGCGTACTTGGCAACGTCACATCCTTGGCTGATAACGCTACGGTGAATACCACGCAGATAGAGAACGTAGGTTTCATTTTCATGGCACCTGAAGAGCAGGCAATGCATATGTTAGAACAGTACGACGCTGAATACATACTCGTCTTCACCACTCTTGGCTTGGCGGCATCGTCCGATCAGACATATTACGTCGCTCAACCAGCGGGTTTCGGTGATGAAGGAAAATGGTCATGGATGGCAAGGATTTCAGGCGAAGCACGCGAAAGATTCATCCAAACCGGTTACATCAGTGCAGACGCAGCATGGACTGACGAAAATGATTTCGGCGCAATAAACAACCAGACTGGCACGTGGAACTGGAATGACATGGGCAAAAATTCGACAGTGTATAAACTGTTGAGTTGGGCAAAGCAACGTTGGGTAGACGTATCTGGAACTCAAAGCCAAATTCAAGCAGACGAGCCAGGCGTGGAACCCACTTACTTTAAGGAAGCCTATTTCGCTGGCGAGGACTTGAATCCAGTTGTTGCATCTCAGAACTATGGCGGTCTCATACCGATAGTGGCCCTATACAAGATTGACTGGGAAAGCTACTACAATGCCACAGGTCAACCTTAAGGAAGCGAAAACTTGTTTCCAAAAGTTCCCGACCAGCACAAGATAGGGAAGCCGTTAGTTCCAAACGGGTTAGGCGTAATCTACGTCCTCTTCACCACCATCTATCTTTTCTTAATCTACTTCTCCGGCATTTCACCAGCCACGAACGGTGTTTCCGCCCCATTAACGTTGGCGGTGTGTATCTTATTCGGAGGCTTCATGGGTTTGCTGGATGACTGGATGGACCTGAAATGGCGATACAAGGCGTTTATGCCCTTAATCGCAGCCCTCCCTCTAATATACCTGGCAAGAGCGGATGCGTTACGAACAGCCGTATCCCTGCCGCTCATAGGCACAATCCAATTTGGCAACTGGTACTACTTCCTGATAGTCCCCTTAATCGTCATGATAGTCACCAACACCATAAACATGCTAGGCGGGCTGAACGGGTTGGAAACAGTCTGCCCAGCCATAATCATAATCGCGCTAATGACTTTGTCACAATCATACCTGATCTTGATGCTTGGACCCTTACTCCTCTGGCTTGCCCTCGCCGCATTAAACGTTCAAGGCAAAATATTCGTGGGCAACGCAGGCTCGTTTGCAATAGGAATGACAATAGCCTCGTTCGCAGTAATCACTGACTTAAAATTGAGCCTGCTAATTTCAATTCTTCCCTACATTTTCAATTCCTCACTAATACTATTGACGATTTTCTTCACACGAAAAAGAGCAAAAGTCACGTTTGACGGAAAGAAACTGGTGTCCGACCACCGGCGAAGCTTGGTTACGCTCGTAACTTACCATCGACCCTTGACTGAACGCCAAGCCGTGGCTATAATAGCGTTGATTACAGCTGTTTTCGCTTTAATCGCTGTGCTCATTGATTTACCCTGGCCGCTTTTTGCCTGATTCTTAATAATCTTAGAAGGGTGATTAGGCTAAAAACCTCTCAAGCTTGGTTAACCCGATGATTTCGTCGAAGCTTAAGCCCAACGCGTCCAAGACTTGTTCAAAAGTTGACTGCAGATAGGCGATGTACTTGTCAACGTCAACCTCGTTTTTCGTGACCAACTCAACAGGCTTCACATGGGGTTCTCTAAGGGTTTTGATGAAGCTGATTAGGTCGCCGGCTCTTATTTCAACTCCGTTTTTTTCCAGAATCTTGGCGGCCTTGACATGTTGCGGCGTGGTTTTAGTGTAACGGTGCAGGTCTTCGCCCAAGACCACGTGGAACGCAAGCTCGTTGAGGCTTTCCCACTCTCTCCGTTTCAGTCGTGTGTAGCGCTCGCGGACGATGTCGGCGATGTCCTTTTTCGCTTTTTCGAAATCTGCTGGGGTTTTAACCTGTGCAAGCCTCTCTTTCATCTTGTTGAACGCGTTCTTAATGAATATGGGGATGTGCTTTTTCTTGCCTGTCAATCCCTTGACGTCGACTGCACCGTCTTCCAGAACGCCGAGGTAGTTCTTTTTGCGGCTGCTGAAAACCGCGTACCTGTAAACTTTCTCCACGTCTATGCCCATTTTCAGCTCGTGCTCAGTCCAACGGGTTAACTCTGCTATTTGCTCTTTAGACGGGTTTTTGAGGAAGAGGCTGTCCGTGTCCCCGTAAAGCACTTGGATGCCTAACCCCTCGGCGTGGTTAAGTATTTGAGTTATAGAGTGCCTACCGATGGCGGCTGTAGCCTCAGCCACTGGGGGGCAATACAGGTCAAAGCTGGCGGCGCCGAAAACGCCGTAGCTGGCGTTCAAAATAACTTTGAGCGCGCCTTGAGTGACGTTGTACCAGCTTCTAAGCTCAGCGGATAAGCTTTTGTCCTTGGCTTTCAGCTTGTACCACCGCACGCGCAAATCTCGCAACGAACCAATTAGAAGGCTTTCGAGAGCGCGTTTCCGGGTACAGACCCAGTTTGGAGTGTCTGGCACTATGTTGGTGCGGCATTCTGGGTGCGGGCACAGTATTGATTGGTAGCCGAGGTTCCAAACTTTTATTATTGACGGGTACAGACTGGGGAAGTCCATTACTGCCACGTTGAAGTGAACGCCTGGTGTGGGTTCGACGACTATGGCGCCTTTGTATTTTTTGCCTTTTATTATGGCTGTTGTGGCGGTTTTGCCTTTCTTCGCCAGTATGTCTTCGGCGTTTGGGATGAGCATGTTTCTTTTTCTGTGCTCGCGGTGCATGAAGTTCCGTATCCACCGTGAAACGCCTTGGCGGCTCACGTCCTCCATGGGCATGCTGCTGATTCTGGCGAGCACGAGGATTAGTTTCATGGCTAAGTCGTCTTCGTAGCTGGTTAGTTTGAAGGTGATTTCTGAATCTCTGAGGCAGTATCGCGCGAGTTCGGTGTAGTTTAGTTCTCCGAAGGTTTTTTCCAGTTGAATTTTCTCTACTCCGATGATGCCGCGGCCAACCTCGTCAAGTGTTACGTCGCGGTAACGGTTTTTGAAAGCGTAAATCTGGATTGCTCTGTTGAAGAAAAACTTGTACAAGTCGATGTGCACGCCGTATCGTAGCAGGCAGACGCGTTTGCCGACTTCTATTGGGATTTCGCTTCTTCTTATTCCGAGGTTCAGCGCGCGGTGAGTCAGGTAGCGCAGGTCGAAGTCGTCGCCGTTATAGGTCAATATGAAAGGGTAATTCCATAGCACTTCAAAGACGGCGCGGAGCAGGTCCTGTTCTGTGTCGAAGTATTCCAGCTTAACGTCTGCGGGCAAACGTTCGTTTCCTTCGCGCATGCCTTGACGTTTCAGAAGCAGCGCTCTTTTCTGGTTGTCCGAGCTGTACACGGATACACAGATAACGGGATACTCGGCTTTGCTGGGGTCTGGCACTCTCGTTGATATGGGCGAGTAAACCTCTATGTCTATGGCTGCTCTGCGAAACTGGGGCGCAGGATACTCCAGCAGTCTTGCCCAATCTTCGACATGTTGAAGTTCTTCAGCCGATTCTTCCTTGAAAATAGATTTCAGCTGTGCCAGTGTTTCTTCGGTTTCTTCCAGAACTGTCTGTACGAGATTGCCGTTCTTTACTTCGTAAATCATTCCAGGCGAAAGTTGCCTGTCGTAAATGTAGGATTGGTAATACTTGATTCTTGCTTCCCACACTTTGATGTCTTCAGGCTGGATTGGTGTGTCTGAAACGTCGGGGAAGTCTTCCGGGATTATGTCTCTTATGGTGCCTTGTGGGCGACCGCCGATGGCTAACGGGTCATTAGCGATAATTTTTGTTACTTGCACATTTCTGTCAAGCAGCGCGTCAAACCTTTCTTCGCGTTTGAAGCCGAAAAAACCTTCATGTTTCATTAGGCGGTCGATTTTCTCCAGCTCGTACGGCGAAAGGTTGGTGAGGCAGTAGGGCTTGTGCCCTGTGTTGTCGTACCAGAAGTAGATTTCGCCGCTTGTGGGCTCGTACAGTTTGATAAGCGCTTTTCTGGAGCGCCCATCGTAGGTTGCGGAAACGAAGTAGGACGGCGGCAGGTTTTCAGGCGCCACAGGGGGAAAGTTGCGGCGTTTCTTCTTTCCTTTTTTCTCAGCTTCGGGGACGGCGTTGTCGCTGGGAGCCGCTTGCGTTTTTGGCTCTGTTTCTTGCGCAGGCTTCTTCTGCGCTGGTGAGTATTCCAGTAAGCTTTTCTGTGCCATCCCGCTTCTCGCCCTTCAGCTACGTCTATAGGTGGCGCAGACTAAAATCTTTACTGACTGTTTTGCGTGTTTCTTGTGGAATGCCCCTTTTTGCTTATGTGTACCTTGAAGATAGTTGGGTTTTGGCGCGTGGGATTTTTATTTAAGCCGCCACATGCTTTAGGCTGTGTGAACCACGTTGCTGAAGGACGCTTGGACGGTTGCCATCGAAACCCTGAGCTGGATAGAACTGCAGAAACTGAGCGAACGCTTGGCTTTGACGCGCACGGTTAAGCAGCTGGATATGCGCGACTCTAACGCTGTCGGATACGCCTATGGACTGGTTGTGGAAACTGAACGGCGGAAAAACCTGATAGACAAGTTCGTAAACAGCGTGCTGAAGCCTCAGGAAATTGGCGAGTTCAACATGGGCGTTCAAGCGTTTCTGCGGCTTTACGTTTACGAAACCCGAGTCGTAAAGCGGTGGGCGAAAATCGACTTGAAAGAGGCGGAGCACATCGCTAAGCTGGGCAGAGCAATTCTAGGGTGGAAAACGCTCAGGGAGATTGAGCAGTTTCTGGGTTTTCTGCTCACCCGCCCGTTAGACCCCGTTCTGAAGGCGACAGGCGACGAGGAGAGGATAGCGCTCCGAACATTCCATCCCACATGGTTCGTCAAGTACTGCTTCAACCTTCTCGGGCGAAACGAAGCCACAGCCTTCCTAGAAGCAAACGTGAATCCGCCGCCCACCTGCATCAGGCTGAACACGCTTAAGGCTTCTGAAGAGACGGTTCTGGAAACGCTAGCGGCAGAAGGCGTGAAACTGGAAAAAGTCGAACCGTTAAAACACGCGTACAAAATCTTGGGCAGCAACCAGCTCTTAACGGGGACGGAGAGTTTCCGCAAAGGCTTGTTCTACATTCAAGACAAGGCGAGCTGCTTCGCCGCGGAGGCTGCCGACCCGAAACCTGAGATGACGGTTGCGGATGTTTGCGCGGCTCCGGGCGCCAAAACCACGTACATGGGGCAGCTTATGCAGAACCAAGGTGGCATCTGCTCGGTGGATTATTCTGTGCGGAGGATGCAGGCGTGGAAAAGAGAGGTGGCACGTATGGGCGTGCGGATAGCGGCGCCCGTCATCGCGGACGCGTGCGTTTCCCTGCCCTTCGCTTTGGAAGCAGACGTGGCGGTTTTGGACCCGCCGTGCACGAGCACTGGTGTCTTTGCAAAGCAGCCGTCAGCCAAGTGGCGGCTTACCCCGCGTTCGATTGACAAGATGGCGGAGATTCAGTGGGGGATGATTAACAACTGCGCGGAGAAAGTGAGAGCTGGGGGCGTTTTAACTTACTCCACCTGTAGCATCACGGTGGAGGAGAACGAGATGATTATCGAACGGTTCTTGAACCAGCATCCAGAATTCGCGCTGGCGGAGATAAACCCGAAGCTGGGCGTGCCCGGTCTAAGAGGACTGGACAGGTGCCAGAGGCTTTATCCGCACATTCATGAGAGCAACGGCTTCTTCATCGCGAAACTATTGAAACGATAGATGACAGCGTCTTTTCACGACTTTCTGCGACAGAAAAAGACGGGGGAAAAACCCGTTTCACATCCTGAACAGTGAACAGGTTTCAAAACGCAAACAACAGCACTATAGAGGGGGTATAGACAAAATCACATAGCAGTCCAGAGCTTTATCCAAACAGTGCTCTATGAACAAGTCAGCGTTTGAACTCTATCTTCCTTTTAGCGCTTTTTCCAGCTGGCACAGCACTTCAAATATCACCTTAGCCGCAGCAACCGCCGAAATCCCCTGGTCATAAACAGGCGCAACCTCCACAACGTCAAACCCAACCACACGCTCATCGCATAAAGCACACAAAACATCCAACAACGTATGCGTTTCTAACCCCTCTGGCTCTGGATTCTGCACTGCAGGCGCAAAAGCAGGGTCAAGAACATCCATATCCACCGTCAGGTAAACCCGCTTATACGGAGCAAGCTCTTCCTTAAGCTTCTGGATGGTCTGCGCTGCGCTTTCTTGTCTTATCTGCTGCGACGTGAAAAAGCCGATTCCAGCCTGTTCCGCGTAAGCCAACTCCTCTTTGCTCACACCTCGTGTTCCCACTTCGACTATCTTGGCTGGTTTCACGTCTTCGTTTATCACCCGCATAAACGTGGTGTGCGAAAGCGTTAACCCTTGATACTCCTTGCGCACGTCAAGGTGAGCATCAAAGCTGACCACAGCGGTTTCTCCTGCTTTGGCGCCTAACCCCTTCAAAATTCCCAGCGTTATGGTATGCTCTCCGCCAATCGCCACAGGCACTTTCTCAACGGCTAAAAGGTCTTCAACCACAAGCTTCAACATGTCAACCGTTCGTTTAGGGCTTGTAGACACGTGCAAATCGCCCAAATCATGCAGCGCCAAGTCTTCAGCGTCTACTCCACTGCGGAAACTGCACGTTTCTATGTTCTGAGAAGCCTGCCGAACCGCGTTGGGTCCAAACCGCGCTCCAGTCCTGTACGTGCTTGTAACATCAAATGGAACGCCGAAAACCACGTACTTCGCCTTTCTAAAGGGCTTTTGTATACCGCCGAAAACGTTTGATTGCGAAACGAACATTTCCCAGTTACTCATTTTGCCTCAGTCCTTTTTAACTGGTTACCGCTGGGTAGCTCTAAACTTTTTCGCTTCCATTGCATTTCCATTTTGCCTAGCTGAACATTAAATTTATTAGTTAGTGGATAGGCACTCCAGTAATTTGAGCGACGACGCGCGCGCTCTAGTTTTCAACAGGCAATTCAGATAATAACTCTGATTCTACAGGTGATAAGTGTCTGTGGTGGGCCGAGCCGGACTTGAACCGGCGACCTTTGGCTCGTAAAGCCAATTCGAACTAATAAACGAAAGAATCCACGAAGTATTTCGCTTCGCTCCCTAGAAGAAAACTATCTCTTTATGCTGTACTATATTATCTTATACTATTTTTAAATATTAGAGTGCATATGCATACTTCGGCATATCAGCTGTTTCGTAAAGCCAAAAAAATGTTGGGTTTGCGGGTGATATCGCCATTTGTTACCGCTTCACACTCGACTTGTGGCTTAGTTGCCTCTTAGTGTTTTTAGTTCTGAACCCTTATGAGTCTGGGCCCCGTCGGACCAACTATTGGCAATTAACTCGTATAGCTATGAGTTTTCTCGAGGTCAGTTGTCTAAAAAACAAGGTCTAAGCTCTTGGGTTGTTGAGGTTCTGAGCGCTTTTTGGGTTAATCAGGGCTAACACTTTGATGGTGTCGTTTTTCAGGAGTTTTTCCAGCCTCTTTTTTGTTCCCATGCTTGTGTAGCCTATGGTTTTGGCCAGGTCCTGCAGTGTGGTTCTTCCGTCTTGTTGAAGCTTTGAGATTATTTTTCTGTCTATTTCATCCAAGCAGTTAACGCCTCAGTTTAGTTTATAAACAGAAACTATTAATAATGTTTACGTATTAAACTAATAGTGCGCGTTAGATGTTGAGGTGGAGAGGAGTTGTGAAAAGATTAAAAGTCTTCAGAATTGATTCTCTCGATGGCGAAATACATCTTGTTCTGAAAGAACCTCAGACTTCTGAGAATTGTGAATGCTTCACTGAGGCGGCTGAAATTAAGAAAATTTCGAAAAAAGAAGCGACTAAACCACTTGTTCTATTCCGTGGAGAATGAAAAATCGCGTGAAGTTGGAGGCGGTTGCAAGTAATGCCGAAGGTTAAGGTTGACTGGATCCAGTGAAGTGGATGTGGGATGTGCGTTGACAATTGTCCTGCTCTGGTCTTTGAGCTTCAAGATCTTACGGACAATCCGAACTCAAAGAAATCCGTGCCCGTAAGACCAGACGACTGCCTTCTCTGCATGACATGCGTGACTTCATGCCCTACTGGCGCTTTAACGGTGGAGGAATAATGTATGCTGCCGTTGGCAACATTCACTTCAAAGTACGCGCGCTAAAATAGTGGGGGTCGTGTGTATGGATAAGAGTAGTAATGAGGAAAAAGAACCCTTGCGTGTTGTGCCACAAGCGCAGGGTTTTCACTTTTATAGGGCCATTGGATGTTGCATTGGTGTAACTAGTTGCAGCTTGGAGGAACTCGCTGATGCTATTCAAAAAGTGTGTTCTGAAGCCGTCATTTTTCATTTTGAGCGGGGCGATTTTCAGAATTGGATAAAGGACATAATAGGTGACGCTGAACTAGCCCAAAGTATAGATGATATAAAAATGTGTGAGCGGCATTTGGCGGCCGATTCTTGCAGAAAAGAACTTGTGGAGAGAATAAATGTTCGCATTCTTCAGTTGGAAGTGGCTAAAGGTCCTCGTGTCTTTGGGGAGAGGAGAAGGAAAGAGACGCACGTTAATCCCGTGCACGACAACGGAGTACATGGGATTGAAAAAGCTCATAATTGAGAAGTATGGACAAATAAGCCGCGTCTACTTGCGTCTCTCATTTCAGAGGTGAGGTTGGTAGCTTGGCAAAAACAGATGATGTTTTGCTGGAGTTAAGTAGAACATTTGCTGCATATCTGCAGAGTGTTTTCCCGTTTCAATACAGGAACAAGACCTACCGCTTAATCAACAATTACGTTGCATCTCCTTACGCGCGATGCGGTGTGTGCGGAAACCATCCCATAATTGAGGTTTCGGTTATAAGAAGCGAAGACGGTCAGCAACTACGTGTGGGAAATGACTGCATAGATAGCATAACAAATCGAAGAGTTTCTAGATGGTTCAAAAACTACAGAAGAAAGCGCGAAAACGTCATGAGAAACAGAAAATACATCGACGGGATATCACTGGTACTTAACGCTTATGAAAGGAATAAACTTGCCTTTCAGATAACAGACTGTGACGTTGAAAAGCTAAGTATGGTGCTGGAGCGAATGATTAACGGGTTAAATCCCGATAGAAGAGAGGAACAAATAGCTGAATGTTACATAAGCAAAGAAGCCAAGGCGTAAACCAAAAAACGCGTGTTAATGGCTGTGAACATGCTATAATTGTGAGTAGGCTAAAACGTGATTTCGTGTTCTCTTTCGTTCGTAAAATGAACTGTTCGTGCGATGTTTTCGGGTGAGATTTCATGATTTGCAAATTGTTAGTTTTCAGACATGCTGAGACGTTTGATAATAGTCGTGGCGTATTCTCGGGCTAGCGTGATTCAGAACTTACTTTGAAGGGACTTGCGCAGGCGCAGAAGCTAGCTGAGCAGCTTAAGCTGTACCGCATCGATTTTGCTTTCACCTCGCATCTTAAGCGAGCCCGAAGAACCCTTGAAATCGCGCTTGAACCTCATCCTTCCGTTCCGGTTTTTGTCGATGATCGACTTATTGAGCGGTGTTATGGCTTGCTCCAAGGCAAAAGCAAGAGAAAAGTTGTACGTGAAAATCCTGAGTGGCATGCTCAGATTCACAGAGGCTACGAGTTACCTCCACCCAGGGGAGAAAGCTTAAGAATGGTTGAAAAAAGGGTGCTTTCGTTTCTGTCGCAACTATTCGGTTGGGTTGGCCAGACTCCAGGAAATGTGGCTGTTTCGTGTCATGGTAACTCTATACGCCCAATAAGGAGAGTCTTTGAAAATCTGAGTTTAGAGCAGATGCTTCAGCTTGAGAATCCACAGGACAGCGCACTATTCTATGAGCTTCGACTGCGCAATTCGCGTAGTGACAGCCGAAGAGGAAGGGTAAGCATACAAAATTGGAAAGGCGTGCTTGTTCCACGTAAAGTGAAATTAGCAACAGATCTCTTGAACCCACTGAAAATAATTATTAGCTGGTTATTAGTTTATTTTATAAACACAAACTATTAATATAGTTTACGTATTAAACTACTTCTTCATGAAACGGTGAAGCCATTGACAAGCGCCGAGAAAAAATTAGAAAAAAACGAAAAATGTGATCTAAAACCAAAATCTAGCTCTAAATCCAATGAGTATAAAGATTCGAACAGATCAGCGTCGGAACAAGAGCAGAGGCTAAGGCTGAAAATGAGCAAGATTAGTCACAAGATAGCAATTGTAAGCGGTAAGGGCGGAGTTGGCAAGAGCACCATTACTGTGAACTTGGCTATGGCATTCGCAATGCACGGACATACAAACAAAGTTGGTGTTATTGACGCGGATATCCATGGTCCATGTGTACCAAAAATGCTGGGTCTGAAAGAGCAGAGGCTTATAGGAGGACCAGCAGGAATGCTTTTCCCCGTTACAGGTCCACTGGGAATCAAAGTGGTATCCATGGGCTTTTTGCTTCCAAGTGATGAGGCGCCAGTAATTTGGCGTGGGCCATTAAAAATGAGAGTTATCCAACAATTCCTATCGGATATAATGTGGGGGGACCTTGATTTTTTATTTATAGACCTTCCACCAGGGACTGGTGATGAACCACTAAGCGTCATGCAGTTGATTCCAGACATGGACGGCGTGATAATAGTGACCATACCTTCAGAAGTCTCGCAAATCGTTGTCAAGAAGGCCATCACGTTCGCGAGGCAGCTGGACGTTCCCATAATTGGCGTAATCGAGAACATGAGCGGGTTTATCTGTCCCGAGTGTGGAGCCAAAATTGACATTTTCAAAGCTGGAGGTGGGCAGAAAATCGCGGAAGATTTGTCTGTTCCCTTTTTGGGAAGTATTCCAATAGATCCAGAAATCTGCCGTGACTCTGACAACGGAATTCCCTTCATAATTGAACACGGTGACTCCCCAGCGGCAAAAGCGTTTTCAGAAATAGTTAAGAAAGTTAAGCATTTTGTGGAGCAAAATGAGCAATTACGAAGAATACCTGAGCAGCGTCAGCTTGAAGGCTGAGCCAGGAAATGAACACAAAAACAACAACGAGAAGATGAGAACAATCAAATTAACCAACTCGAGAGATTTGCACAACCTACTTCCAATTGCCTTGTATTACACTTTGAGGAGACAACAAAAATGAAAATATGTGTAAGCGCAACAGCAAACAATCTGGAAGCGCAGTTAGATCCGCGCTTCGGTAGATGCCTCTACCTTGTAATTGTTGACTCTGAAACAATGCAGTTTGAAGCCATTCCGAACATGGCTTCGGGCGCAACAGGCGGCGCAGGAATACAAGCCGCTCAAACCACGGCGAACAATGGAGCCAAGGTGGTCATAACAGGAAATGTTGGACCCAATGCTTTCGGGGCGCTATCTGCGGCTGGCATAGAAATTGTGACAGGAGCATTCGGAACCGTCAGAGAAGTTGTAGAGAAATCCAAAAGAGGCGAACTGCAGAGAGCTGGCGCACCTAACGTTGGCGGACACTTCGGAATGGGTCGGGGACGAAGCAGAGGAGCGTGGATACCTTAAACAGAACAATGAAAAGTCTGAAAAATCAAGCAAGCCATTCAAACTTTTAGCGCAGAAAAACGAGGTGAAAGCAGTTGACAGACAGAATAGTAATTCCTACAGAAAACCAACAAGGCTTGAACGCTCGATTAGCCGAGCACTTCGAAAGAGCACCCTACTATACCGTTCTCGAACTTGATGGAAACGAGGTCTCAAACGTTAAAACTGTTCCAAACGTCGGCGAACACGCTGGTGGAAGGGGCTATTCCCACGACCACATTTTGGAGTTACAACCCAACGCTATTATAGTCTACGGTATGGGACCGAGAGGATTAGACACTTTCCAAAGCTCTGGAGTAGTAGTGTTAAGAGCCAACGCAAACACAATCAACGAAGTAATGGTAGCGTACAAAAACGATAAGCTTCAAGAGCTTACGGAAGGCTTCGAACATGCCCATCACCATTAACACGGAAGCTGAACGCTTAGACTGCGGTTCTGGAGGTGAAAAAACGTCAAGGAAACTTTCGGATGAAGAACTGAAGTTGATGGTGGAGTCAGGTTATTCCAGCAAAGCCATCGAGCTTTACGTGAACAACGTTAACGTAGGAAAACTGGAGGACGCCGCTGTGGTCACAACCTTTCTCGGCTCATGCGGCGACCTCATAAAATTGTACTTGAAAATTAACGAAAAAAACGTAGTAGAAGACGCCAAATTCTACTATTTGGGTTGCCCAGGCTCCGCCTCTTCAGCGTCTGCGATGACCACGCTCTTGAAGGGTAAAACAATCAACCAGGCGAAAAAGATGACAGGAGAAGACATATTGACGGAGCTGGGAGGTTTACCAAAATCAAAGCTTGACTGCACCAAACTTTCAATAAAAACGCTGCGAAAGGCTATCGCCGAATACGAGAGACGGCAGGGCCGCTTAGAGATATAGCGGGTGGGCCTCCAATTTTAGACTTTTCCATAAAATTTCATGAGGTACTCAAATGATTGTTTCTGTTGCTAGTGGAAAAGGGGGAACTGGAAAAACATCAGTAGCCGTGAACATGGCGCTTTCAGTAGGCAAGGTTCAACTTCTCGACTGCGATGTGGAAGAGCCAAATGCGTATCTGCTCTTGCATCCTGAAATGCATAAGAACGAACCGGTTTATGCTTCAATCCCTCTCGTAGATAGAGCACTGTGCAACAATTGTGGAGAATGCACCAAATTCTGCCAGTTCAACGCTATATTCGTAGCCTCCGAGAAAATCCTTGTCTTCCCGGAGCTTTGCCACAGCTGCGGCGGATGCGCTCTGGTCTGTCCAAGAAAAGTAATCAGCTGGAAAAATCACAAAATAGGCACACTGAATTTTGGCTCGGACGGAAACGTGGCTCTTGTTTATGGAGAGCTTGAAGTAAGCGAGCCTATGGCGGTTCCAGTCATAAAAGCGGTTAAAAAGCAGATTAAAGAGGGCGAACATGTAATTCTTGATTCTCCTCCTGGAACCTCATGTCCTTTCGTAGAAACGGTGAGGGGCAGTGATTTCTGCGTTCTAGTCAGTGAGCCTACTCCTTTTGGCTTGCATGACTTAAAGATAGCTGTTGAAGTTTTGAGAAAAATCGCCGTTCCCTTCGGCGTCGTCGTTAACCGTTCAGGCATAGGCGACAAAAGCCTATATGAGTACTGCACCGAAGAGAATATCCGCGTACTGTTGGAAATTCCATATCGAAGAAGAATAGCCGAGCTTTATTCTAAGGGTATTCCGTTCAGTTTGGAAATGCCTGAATGGGAAGAGAAGTTTCAAGCACTCCATAACGAAATCGCGGGGTTGGTCAGAAAATGAAGCTGGTGACGATTTTAAGCGGCAAAGGGGGCACAGGCAAAACATCAGTAACCGCCTCCTTTGCTGTTCTGGCAAAAAACGCTGTCATGGCTGACTGTGACGTGGATGCCCCTGATCTTCACATGCTTCTGCATCCTGAGGTAATTAAAGCGCAAGAGTTCGCAGGTTCAAAATTGGCTGTCATCGACGAAGCAAAATGCATCAAGTGTGGTTTTTGCAGAGAAACATGCAATTTCGACGCCATAACCAGCGATTTGAAAATTGACGCGATTGCTTGCGAGGGATGCGGCGTCTGTAAAGTATGTTGTCCAGTTGGTGCTATAGCGTTGGCTCCGAGAGTCTCTGGGAACGCCTACGTTTCGAAGACGAAATACGGCTTCATGTCGCATGCCCTGCTTTATCCTGGTGAGTCCAATTCTGGGAAACTCGTCACTTTAGTTAGACAGAACGCCAAAATTTTGGCTGAAGAAGAAAAATGTAATCTGATTATTATTGATGCTTCGCCAGGAATCGGCTGCCCCGTCATAGCTTCAATCACAGGGGTAGATGCTGCGCTAGTGGTCACAGAGCCCACCATGTCAGGAATCCATGATCTTGAAAGGGTTCTCAATCTATTGGACCACTTCAATGTTGCTCCCGCTGTTTGCATAAACATGTACGATGTAAATGTGAACAACACTAACAAAATCTTAAGTTTCTGCAGAGAAAATCGAACCGATGTGGTTGGCATCATTCCCTTTAGCCCTGAAGTCACCAAGGCGATGGTTAAAGGAAAAACTGTTGTTGAATACTCTCCAGAAAGCAGCGTAGCAGAAGAAATAACGAATACGTGGAAAAAGATGTGTTTATCCTTGAAGTATATTGATGGCTAAGTTGCGTGATCTATTTTGGAGTTTGTTCAATCGAAAGCTAATGCGATAAAAACAGAAAGCCTGTGTCCTGTGTGCAAAAAAAATCAATGCAGAACTAACCGAAGTGGAAGGCAAAATTGTCATAACAAAAACGTGCTTAGAGCACGGAACTTTTTCCACCACACATTGGCAAAGCTCATCTGTGTTTAAGTTCGCAGAAGATTACGTTTTTTTTAAGCATTTTGAAGAGTCTAAAGTTTCTGCAAGAGTTGACGGTTGCCCTTACACTTGCGAAAAATGCAATGGTCACGTTTCAGACACTGTGATTGGAGTTATTGATGTTACAAAAAAATGTGATTTGCGATGTGCCGTTTGCTTCTCCACTTTTTCTGACCATATGGTGGATTACGAACCCAGCAAAGACGAGCTTGTAAATATGTTAGTCTTTCTTAGTCAACGGAATCCCAAACCGCCAGCAATTCTGTTCTCAGGCGGCGAACCCTTAGAGCGCGAAGACATGCACGAAATAATCTCTGAGGCTCATAAGTTGCGGTTCATGACTATTTTGGCAACCAACGGAATCCATTTGGCGGAATTTCCTGAGCGTGCTGGCGAACTGAAGCGAAAAGGCTTGAACATCGTTTATTTGCAGTTTGACAGCTTCCGCGACGAGTTCTACGAGAAGGTTCGTGGGCGCGCGCGCTTTACGGGTCGCGCAACGGATAATCCTTTCAAAGATGCTTGGCGGGATTGGCGCTTCTATGAACAGGTGGAAGCTCAAACAGGCGGCGAAATCAAAACGTCAGACCTGTTTCCATTGTCAGTGATGAGTTCTCCAATAAAGATTATACAGAAGTTCATGAGCAAGCCTTGGCCACTTTTCTCATGCAGTCCACATTGCGGCATCGTGAACTGGATGTACGTTTCCAAAAGCGGAAAAATTATCCCCATTAATCACTTCGTGAACTTCGACAGGTTCTTTGGCAGCATTTTGAAGACTGCTCAGAATGTCGAGTCTAGAAGTAAGTTTTCTCTGCTTGCGTCGTTGTTCATGGCTTCTATGCGTTCGCTGAACATGTTGCTGGTGACCAAGGAAGTTGGAATCCTCACTCTGCCGAAGGCCATTTTGAAGATGCACATTTCGCCCAGTTACCAATCGCTTGGTTCCATACGAAGGCGAATCTTCCTGCTGGGCTGCATGGCTTTAATGGATCAGTACAATTTCGATGTCAACAGAACCAAACGATGTGTAATACACTATACTACACCAGACTTGAAAATCATACCCTTCTGTGCATACAACAATATCCACAGGATAAGAACAGAAGAAAAATATGCTCTTAGAGCAGAACAATCAACAGTGCTTGGGAATTAATTTGTGCTTTTACATCATGAACGGCTCTTTCTCCAAAATTTATGACAGCTCAAATGCGCGAATCATTCTTCAAACATTTTTCATACGAACAAGACCTTTGTTTCGTTTCTAATTATTCGTGTTGGTTGATACTTAATTCACATGTTTAAAAAACTCAGTTCTGATGCCTAAAAAGAGACGGATTGCAAAACTTAATAGGTGCATTTTGCTAATTCTTAGTCGGTAAATCTGATGATACCCAAATACTTTTTCCTAACCAAGGGCGTCGGCAAACACAAAGAACAGCTTCAATCTTTTGAGTTGGCGCTACGAGATGCTGGTATCCAGCACTGCAACTTGGTAAACGTCTCAAGCATCGTTCCCCCAGGATGCAAACTGGTTTCAAGAGAACAGGGCTTAAAAATGGTACAACCAGGCGAAATCACCTTCGTGGTTCAAGCTAGAAACGCAACTAACGAGCCGCACAGACTGCTTGCATCATCAATAGGCGTGGCCATTCCATCAGGCAAGAACCACTATGGCTACCTGTCTGAGCACCATTCGTTTGGGCAAACAGACGAGGCAGCTGGAGACTACGCTGAAGACTTGGCTGCAACGATGCTTGCAACCACTATGGGCATTCAGTTCGACCCTGAAACAGCGTGGGATGAACGAAAACAGCTTTTCAAAACCAGCGGAATGATTATTAAAACAACTAATATTACGCAGTCGGCGACGGGAGACAAGAACGGCTTGTGGACAACAACTGTAGCCACAGGTGTTTTTGTATCTGCAAAGAATGGAAGACCTGCGCAGTCAAAAGTAAAATCATAGTTTTTGCACCTTTTTATCTCATTAGGGCGGTTTACTTCGGACAGCTTTTGAAGTCCTGCTGCTCGAATTTATACTAGGTCAAAGATAGCGAATATTTAGGCGCCTATTTATTGATCATGGGTGGGATTTCTTAGGCGATGTTATCCTTTCCTTCCAAACTTCGCTATGAACGTTTTTGCTTATTGTTAGAGCTCTTTGAGCGCGCGCGCTTGAGTCTGGATTGAAATTCAAGAAAGCTTTTCACTCAATGTACCATTGATAGATATTGAAAAATCCCTCAGTTAAGTGGGAATATGATTTTCTTTAATGTTTTTTCCTGAGATGTAAACATATACGGTTTTTGGAAAACGTCAGGTTTCTCTTTTTGGTTCAATTTCTCTTGTTTGCATCATAACAAAGTTTTTTCTAACCGTTTATTACCGGTTTGATCTTTCTGATCACGCTTGATGCGAAAACTCCAGCTATACCTCCTAAAATCATATGTATCATCAGGAAACCATAAAGAAAGAAGAAGAGCGAGTATTCCCACCCTAAAAACGCGACAAAGCTCCAGTATAGAAGAAAGTCCCCTGGAACGTTATAGACAAGCCCAACCGTAGTTGTGAGCAGTCTTGACTCGCTTGGCTTTTTCTTTGATAGATACACGATTGAGTCTACGAGTAAGCCGCTGATGCACCATCCAGGAATTATGATCCAAACCACTGGAGGGCCGCCTGGAAGAAGCATGGATACGGCTCCGCTTACAAGCTGAGTGAAAGTTGCTGCGCCGAATTTCCCAACTATCTCTACTACCGTTAAAACAAGAACTGTGCTTACGGGAATAGCTATTATGGCATATAGGCCTGGAAGCGGCGCCGGAATAAAAGCTGTTGTTAACGTTGCTAACGAAGAGGCACAACCGAAAACAGCCATTAGGGCTATGTCTTTTACTGAGAAATACTTGTTTTTCATTGGGTTTCAGCCTTAGATTTTCAACTTGTGTGGTTTTGCTGGATTCCTTTGCCGTTTAGAACGTAGTGGTTGGCTTCAGCGCAGTCTTTGCATAGAATTTTTCCGTTGCGCGTTGCGGGTTTGTATGTTTTCTCTCCGCAAACTGGGCATATAACCGAGTTAAATATAGGAGCATACAAAGGTGTGGCAATTTTCGTTCGGGTTATCCTAAACATTTTATCAGCAGGTTTTTTTAATTCTTTGAAAGCTTGTTCTGCGAAAAGTTCCATCAGTCTACTCTCCTCTTGTGGTGTTGCTTCTTCTCTTTTAACAACTATTTTATTCCAAAGTTCATTGGCTTCAGGATACTCCGTTTCAATGGATACCTCATAAATTGGGTCTAAAACGATTCTTACGGCGCTTCCATCTCTTTTAGCCAGTGTTACTGCGGTTTTGCCAACATCCTTGTAAATTAACGCGTTATTTCCAAATGTGCAGCCAGTTATTATTTGAATGCCGTCGCTAAAGCAATTGTTAGTTTCAACTATGGCTACAGTTTCCTCCATGCCAACATTTTTTGATCCGATTTCTTTGACCGCGATATAGCCTGCTTTGACGCCGTAGGCTAGATAACTGCAGAAATGGCCGTGAAGTTCTGCGGCCTTTCTGAGAAG
>CAZJQR010000012.1:0-31435 GCA_964548345.1 uncultured Candidatus Bathyarchaeia archaeon
GAAACACAGACAATCACCGAATTCTACGGTGAATACGGCAGCGGAAAGAGCCAGATCTGCCACCAGTTATGCGTGAACGTTCAGTTGCCTCCAGAACGCGGAGGTCTGAACGGCGGCGCCTTGTACGTGGACACGGAAAACACTTTCAGACTGGAGCGGATTGTGCAGATGTCTAAGCATGTTGGTATTGAGCCTGAAGAGGCGGTTAAGAACATCATTTACGCTGAAGCGTTCACTTCGGACCATCAGATGTTTCTTTTGGAAAACGCTGATGAAATTATCAAAGAGAACAACATTAAGCTGATAATTGTGGATTCTTTAACGTCCCATTTCAGAAGCGAATACATCGGCCGAGAGATGCTGGCGCCTAGACAACAGAAACTGAACAAGCACATGCACAAGCTCATCGCGTTAGCCAGAGCATTTAACACCGTGGCTGTCGTAACCAACCAAGTCATGGCAAAGCCGGACGTGTTCTTCGGCGATGCCGTTCACCCCATCGGCGGCCACATCGTCGGGCACACAAGTCACACGCGCATTTACCTGCGGAGAGCTTCGCGTGGTCCTGTGCGCATTGCGAGGCTAGTGTCAAGCCCGTATCTGCCCGAAGGCGAGGAAATATTTAAAGTAACCGAAAACGGTATAGAAGATGTATCTGAAGAGGAGAAAACAACCAAGCGTCGCGGTCGTTAAAAATGCCTATCTCTCAAGCCTTAGTCACACGGTACTTCCAGCTCATCGTTAACAGGCAGTTCACAGAAGCAACGAGGGAACTGGAGCGGCTCAAGCAGAAAATGCAGAAAACAGAGTGGAACAGAGGCTACTTCCGAGCTTTGTACGGCATGTATCTTTCCCGCAAAAAAAACGGCGACTCATACGCGTTCTTCTCAAAGCTGGACTTAACCGATAAAGCCGCGCTGCACGGTTACAGGCGAGAGTTTCTGGATCACATGCGAAATGGGCTTCACGGAGATTTCGACCGCGGATATTTCTCAGCATGGGCTGACTGCATGCGCATTTTGACACGAATGGATATTGAGACCCCTCAGAGGCGCCGAAGTAAGGAAGTTGAAAAGGAAAAGATAGAAACGGTGCGAAGCGATAAGAGTCAAGCCACGATGGCGAATTTTTTTCTTAAAAAATAGCGAAATACGTGTTAAGCCACTGCAGGAGGTCCTACTAGAAGAGAGTAGAATAGTATGAAGAATGCCGCCCATGCGATGAAGTACATGAATACAGCTTGAGTCATGATTTTTGACTGTTTCTCTACTTTGTTCATATATCTGGCTTTGATCACGTAATAGGAGATTAAGTAAATTGCCAAGGCTATGGTTATGCCGTTCAGGAAGGTGCTAAACTCATTCGGCGCGGACAGGGTAGCAACTACAGCGCTTATTACGGCTGCAAATATGCTTAATGCAACTCTTATCCAGTATATTACCACTAGTGGTTTCACAGAGCTTCAATCCTTGCAGACTATATTTTGGACTTACATTAAAAAGTTGCCTATTTATAAACTGTTTCTGCTGATTACCGAAGTCCCAAAAGTTCATTACCGAAAACTGGACTCTCGATTCTGATACTGCCGTTTCTATAGTGTGTGAAGGTTCGTTAAACTACGATTTTTTCTTTTGTTCTATTGTATAGTTGCCAAGATGCAAAAACCGTTATTGCCACCACAAAAATTGAGGTTAAGAGTGGGATGGTGCTTGTCAGGGCAAAGTAGTTGTTGGAGAAGTGAAGGGAAACTGCCATCAAATAGAAGGGTAAAGGTCGTTTTGTGGCGATGCCGTATGCGGTCAGCGAAGTGCTTGCGGGGTGGAAGAAAAGTCCAGGCAGCCTGTAGACCAGTGGTGTGTTTAATACGGAGACGTATGTTAGCATTTCGACTAGTCCGAATCCCAAGCCGACAAGTATTGCCAAGTTGAAAATAGACCGTTGGGTTTCGCCGTGGCGATAGAAGAGCGGGTAAGCTTTTGAGAATTCTTCTATGAAAGGCGCGATAAATACCTGTGAGATTAAGGCTATTATGTTTGGGTTGAGGCCGACCAGTAAGGCGTCTGTGTATTGGTAGATGAAAAGTGTGAGGGGAATGCTTATTATTACGCCGCAGAGGAAAAAGAACACCATTTCGCTGGCGTCTGGTTTGTGAAGGTGAATTGTAACTTTGTCTTCTTTCATTGTTTTATGTCTCAGTTTTCTTTTGTTGGTTGTTGTACAGAAATTAGGTTGCTATTAGCTATGGAGGTTCAGGATAAAAAACTTTCATCAGGTCTGGGTTTTGCTTTAAGCGTTCATGTATATTATGTATGCTTCTGTATGTTTACTATTCGGATTTAAACATAATGCTTATATTTTTTCTTTAGTGAAACTTTATTGGTGATGATATTTCTGGAAAAAACCTATTGTATTTAGATTCAACACATACACTGGAGGGAAAAACACGCCTAAACAGCCCAGAAAATCCCGCAGAGGATCCACAGCTGTATTTGGAGTGCTACTCATAGTGCTCATCACCTTCGTCTCTGGAATTCTATTCTACACCTTTGTGATGGACAACATCAACCTCGCAACAGAGACATTCAAAATACAAATGGCCGCATTACTCTTGAATTCATTCACAATGAACTCCACTCACATAGTTGCGTTCCTGAAAAACACAGGATCAGCCCTCATTGAGATCACAAGCGCCTACGTAAACGGCATAGTCACCGCCATAACCAACCTCGTCAAAATAGCCCCTAACGCCATCGGATCCGTAATTTTAAAGGGAACTTTCCTGCCTGGAAACAAGTACGACGTAAAACTCACCAACATCTTCAACGCGGAAGTAACCTTCCAAGCATCATTCTAAAGTTCTGCCTCGGAAACCCCAACCGCGGCCTGCAAGCAGCGGCCAGAACCACAAAAAGCCACGAGAGAGTATGAAACACATTAGCTCGCCCTGAAGGAGCTTTCCTATGCGTCTCCTTCCTTTTTTTATCGCCTGCGGCTGCGTCAGTGAACAAAAAGTCGTTCGACCTTATGAAAGGGTTATTTTATAGTCCGAACTATTAGATTCCCGACCATGGTGCTGAACCCCGTTGCATAAGAAAGAGTTCACAAGCTTTGACGTTGCCGTCGTAGTTCATGAGCTGAAAGAGGCGATAGCAGACGCCAGAGTCAACAAAATCTATCAGTTTAACGAGAAAACGCTTGTTCTGAAGCTGCATAAGACGGGTAAGCCTCCGCTGCGGCTGGTCGTGGAAGCGGGCAGAAGGCTTCACTTAACCGCTTACGCTTTAAAGCCTCCTAGTCGTCCACCGGCGTTCTGCATGGCGTTAAGAAAACACTTGAGTGGCGCTTGGATAGACGACGTTGAGCAGTACGAGTTTGAACGAGTAGTTACCGTGCACTTCAGAACCAAGACGGGGGGGTTAAGGCTTGTTCTGGAGCTTTTCGGCGAAGGCAACATAATCCTCGCAGGGTTAACGGGCGAGATTCTGCAAGCTTTGATTTTTAAGCGCATGCGCGACCGCAGCATCGTCCGCAACGAGGTCTTCCAGTTTCCGCCTTCAATCGGGAAAAACCCCTTCAAAATAGCAAGAGAAGAGCTTGAAGATGCTTTTAAAGACTTAGGCGACGTTGAAGTCGTCAGGGCAATGGCGCGTTTTCTAGGCGTGGGCGGTTTCTACGCGGAAGAAATCCTGCTGAGGGCTAACATAGAAAAAACCAAGCCGTGCAACACCTTGAGCAGCGCCGAAGTTGACACCCTATTCCAAGCGCTTCAAAGTTTGCTTTCAGCCATTTCAGCTTTCAAAGCGGAACCCCACATAGTTTTGGCTGAGGACGGCAGTTTTCTGAATGCCGTGCCGTTCAAGCTTAAATGTTACGAGGGCTTGCGGATTCAGCCTTACGGCACTTTTAACGAGGCGTTGGATGAGTTTTACCTGAGAGCCACGGCCGCGGAGAAGGCGGTTGCCAGCGTTGAAGTTGAAAAGCTAACGCGGGAATCGGAAAGGCTTAAGCGCGTAATCGCTGAGCAGGAAAAAGCCTTACGTGAAGACGAGGCAAAGGCGGAACGCGACAAGCACATAGGCGACGTTATCTACGCGCACACGAGCGGGTTCCAAACACTTCTTAACCGGTTCGCAGCGGCAAAGAGGGAAGGCAAAGACTGGAACGCCCTCATCTCCGAAATCATGGCTGCCAAAGGTTCTGGTTCAGCGGCTGAAGCGTTTGTGGAATCGTTTGATGCGCGGAACCTTTTGGCTAACGTTTGCGTGGATGACCTGCGTTTCAGCTTGAACCTGCGCCGAACATTGTTTGAGAACGCTGCTGAGTACTACGAGCGCGGGAAAAAGGCTAAGCGGAAATCGGCTGGCGCGTTAGCAGCCTTAGAAGAGTCTCGCAAAAAGCTAAGTGCAGCTGAACGGAAAATACGCGAGGCTGAAGCGGCTAAAACCAAGCCCACAGAAGTCATGAAAGAGCTTGTTAAGCGCAAGGTGAAACGCAAAGAGTGGTACGAGAAGTTCCGCTGGTTCACCTCTTCCGACGGCTTCTTGGTGGTGGCGGGTAAAGACGCGGTCAGCAACGAAGTTCTCGTCAAGAAGCACGCGGAGGCTGAGGAGCCAGTTTTTCACGCGGAAATTGCGGGTGCCCCATTCGTGGTGGTTAAATCCGAAGGCAAGGCTCCAAGTGAGCAGGTGTTGGGTGAGGCTGGCAAGTTCGCGGCTGCTTTTTCCAGAGCTTGGCGTGGAGGTGCGGGTTCAGCGGACGTTTATTGGGTTAAGCCCAGCCAGTTGAGCAAGAGCGGTCCTTCAGGCGAGTACGTGGCTCATGGGGCTTTTGCGGTTAGTGGAAAGCGAAACTGGATGCGAGGCGTGCCACTGCAACTGGCTGTCGGCGTGGTTGGAGGAGAGAACTTGAGGTTCGTGGGTGGACCCGTGGAAGCTGTGAAGGCTAAGACGAAAGCGTATGTTACCTTGGTGCCGGGAGACATGATGGGAAAAAAATTCCTGAACCAAATTCTGCAGGCTTTGGCGTTGAAGTTGCCGAAGGAGCAGCGTGAAAGAGTTGAAAAGGCAACGATTGAGCAGGTTAGGGAGTTTGTGCCGTACACCAAAGGCAGGTTGACTAAGAACTAAGCAGATTAACTGTGGCGGGTTACAGTAATTATTTATTTTTTCCACCCTATTATGAGCGTGGATGCGCTATGGAGAGCGTCGTTGAGAAGCTGCAGCGCGTGGGGCTGACACAGTGTGAGGCAAAAGCGTACTTGGCGCTGTTGAACACGCATCTGAGCACGGCTACGAAGGTTTCTGAGAAGTCAGGTGTTTCCCGAACCAAGATTTACTCGGTGCTTGAAACTTTGAAGCATAGGGGCTGGGTTCGCGTGTACTCTGGAGTGCCACTGCTTTTCCAAGCTGTTGAGCCGCTGAAGGTTTTCGAGAAGGTTAAGGGAGACCTTGAAACGTTTCTGCAGTCTGTCCAAGCGACGCTTAAAGAAGAGGTGAATGAAATGAAAGAGAAATTTGTGATAAAAAAATTCGACATAGGTTTAAACGGGCTTAAACAGGAAATCAGCAAAGCCAAAACCGTGGAAATCAACAACGCCACCACCAGTTTCGTGAAGAAAGTGAGCGACGCCTTCAGACCAGACGCCGCGGTCAAAGTGCTCCTGTTCCCAGGCGAAATCAAACCAAGCAACATGCAGCTTGCGGAGCTGAAAGAGGCTGAAGCAGCAATCGTAACCATCATACGGAACAGGGAGATGCCTTCCATGTTTGTAATACTTGACGCGGGCAGAACGTTCACGGCTTTTCAAGACCCTGTTGACCACAGGTACATCGTGGACGAGATGCTCTACGACGAATGTTCTAGGTGCTTCTCAGAGGGGAACAGTCTAAGCTGGGATTCCGCCAATTGAGGTGAAAAAACGAAAATGCCGATAGTTGATGGAAAGTACGAGGCGAAAATTGGCACCACGTTCGCCACGGTTGAAGAGGGCATAGCGGAGATAAAGCGGATGATTTAGAAGTCGCGGAGAATCCGAATTAGCAACATCCCGATGAGCCTGCTGGAGGAATTGAAGCCGCTTCTGAAGGACAAGGACTTGATGATAATTTTGCCGTTAAACGAGAAGCCCACGGAAGAGCTGAAGCAGCTGACGCCGACCGCGACAACGAAAGCCCGAATATACGTTGACTACAAAGGCGAAGAAGCAAACTCGGGCTTAATAAACTTCGCACGCACGGTCTTCAACATCGCGTGGGTAAGCGATAGGATTCTGGGGCTTTCAACCATGGAGTACGGCAAATGCGTCAAATGCTTAGCAGGCACCTTCGAAGGCAGATGGCGATACGCGCAAAAATGGTAGTGCGGTCACAAATGGTTCTTTAACGCGACGAAGTCTTTTTCAAACCTTTTTCTCATTTTCGTGAAACGCATCGCAGCCGAAGGATGAACGGTCTCCACGTATTCTACGCCTTCAACCCGCGGAGCCTCCCACGTCACAGTGCCCATCAGCACGACAAGTTTCGGCTTAATCGCTTTAATCTGTTCTTCCAAGTAGGGTGCACAGGTCGCTATCTCGTCGGGCAATGGTTTCCTGTTCTTAGGCGACGTGTGCTTAACAAGGTTGGTTATGAACAGTTCTTCTCGGTTGAAGCCGTTTTCGGCTAAGACTTTGTTCAGGAATTTTCCTGCCCTTCCAACAAAGGGTCTGCCCGTCTTGTCTTCCTCTGCGCCGGGATTCTGTCCCACCAACATTACTTTTGCGTTAGGTGGTCCTTCTCCGGGAACCGCGTTTTTGGCGTCCTTCCAAAGCCTGCATTTTCGGCATTTTCGTATCTGCTTGTTAAGTTCGTCCAGCATCATTTGTTTTTCAGCCTTGTGATTAGGTTATGACAGTCACACAACTTTAAAAAAGCGGTCTCAATATATTTAAAACATCACGTTAGGTATGCAAGGTCAGAGTTGAATAGGAGGGAAAGGACGTATCGAGTTTGGTTCGTGAAAAGCTTACGCGTCTTCTGGTGAGAGCTGCTTTCGTTTTTGAGCCTTTGGCTCCAAGCGCCATTTCCTTCTATCTGGGGCGAAAGCTGAATGAGTTGAAAGAGAAAGGGTTGATTTCCGATTACAAAAGCCGAACCCATCGGCTGGGCAAATTCCATTACAGAATTGAAATCGACTTGGACGTGACCTCAAGCCAAGCCCAGCACATTCTCAATGACCTGTTACCTAACCAGCTAAAAGGCGTAAGGAGGTGGGTCAATGTCTGAAGAGAAAAAAGGCAAACTCAAAGTCTCGCTTGAAGTAGAGATAAACGAGGAGCTCATGGGCGTCATGAAAGAAGGAATTTCCAAGATGCACTGGAAGATGCCAGAGATGATGAAGCGCGGCGAAGAAGAAAAGAAGTAAACGCGTGACCACCGCTTCATCCACCTTTTCTATTTTACGGTTTTTCATTTTTTAAACCGTGAAGTCGCTTTCAGAAATGTTTATACTCTGAATCGCAAGTTCTTTAGTGATGTTTATGAAGTTTTTAATAATTCAGAAAGTCAAGCGAGAGGTTCCCTTGGAAAAATGGTCGCGGCTGCTTCCGTTGCAGTTCAAGTATTTTGAAAAGTTGGAGAAGGAGAAGATGATTGAAGTTGGCTATCACCTTATCGGTCAGCAGGGCAGCATGCTCATCGTTAACGTTGACTCGGATGAAGCCTTGTCGAAGGTTATAGGTGAAGACCCCCTGTTCTTCCACAGCGAACGAGAAATATACCCGCTAACCACGCGGCAAGCCCATGAAAAACAAATAAGACAGCTCTTGCAGCAGTAATGCAAGTTTGCCGTGGTGAATAAGACAGCCACAGACGTAGGAGAAGCAATCATGCAAAATTGGTTTCACCCGAAACTGAACTTGGAGAGCATAGGTTTACGTGCGGACATGGTTTTCATGGACATAGGTTGTGGATACGGCTTCTTTACTATTCCAGCCGCTCAAATAGTGGGCGAACAGGGCAAGGTCTACGGCGTGGACGTAAGCGCTTCATCCATTGACAGGTTGAAACGCGAAGCCGCTGAGAAAGGCTTGGAAAACGTGACCGCAACCGTAGGCGCGGCAGAAGAAACCGTTTTCTGCAGTGAGTGCGCCGACATAATCTTCTACAGTATTGTGCTTCACGACTTCAGGGACCCCGCAAAAGTGTTGCAAAACGCTAAGCAGATGCTTAAGCCGACTGGAACGCTGGTGAACCTTGACTGGAAGAAAAAGCGCATGCCAGTTGGTCCGCCCATGAGAATCAGGTTCAGCGAGGAACAAGCCTCAAACCTCATCAAGCACGCTGGATTCACTATACAAAGCGTGAAAGATGCTGGACGCGACTTCTACATAGTGACCGCGAAACCGTGAAAGGCTCATTTCTTGGCGGCAGCGTAAAGTTCCAATAGGTCTCGCTTGAACCTGTTGGGGCTGTCGCGGTAAGCCGCGTGTCCCGCTCCTTCATACACGGTTAGCTTGGCATCCGCTAACCTACCAGCCAAATTGCGCAGTTCCTCAAGAGAAGCAACTCTATCCTTAGAGCCGATGATTATGCGAACTGGGAACTTGAACCGTTCAACAGAGCCCGCAAGGGCACCTTCGAATACCCGCACTGGAGCCGCCAGCAGCAAGCTCTTAACTGGAAAGCGCACCGCATACTGCAACGCGATGTGTCCGCCTAAGCTGGCGCCGACGAGAACGGGCGCAACTGAACCGAAAACTTGCTGAACCGCTTCATGCACCACGTTAACGTTGACTTCTGTATTCCGCGTTTTTGGTTTACACTCGCTCTTAAGCCCGTAAGGATGTCCAAAGCCAAGAAAGGCACCTGCTGCTCCATCAGCGCCGCCGTCACGCCAGTGCGTTGCCACGCGTCACTGGTGAACGAGAAGCCATGCAAGAACACGACTGGAACGCCTGAACCAAGATTGTATACGCCTCGGCACTTGCGGTCAGCCACATCCAGGATTTTCTCAGACAAAACCTCGCCCTCCATCACTATGGAAAAATGCGTAACGCTTGTTGACGGGTTACGCGAAAAGAATAATAGGTCTCTTTAATCTAAAGTTATCGGTGACGTTTTATGCCGGTCAAAGTTGGAGAAAAAGCACCCGATTTTACGCTTCCCTCGCAGATGGGCGACAACGTGACGCTCTCGGAATATCAGGGCAAAAAGAACGTCGTTTTGTACTTTTACCCCAAGGATGAAACCCGCGGCTGCACACGCGAAGCCTGTGAATTCAGAGACAGGTACGACGTCTTCACAAGCCTAGGCGCGGAAGTGCTGGGCGTAAGCTCAGACACCCTCGAATCCCACAAATCTTTCGCCACCCACCACGGACTGCCCTTCCTGCTGTTAAGCGACGAAGACGGCAAGGTCCGAAAGCTCTACGGCGTACCCTCAACCATGGGCATAATCCCGGGAAGAGTCACGTTCATAATAGACAAGAAAGGCGTCGTCCGCCACGTATTCTCATCTCAGTTTAAGCCTGAACAACATATAGAAGAAGCGCTGAAAATACTCAAACAGCTCGAAAAGGAGTAGCAGCCCTTTTGCTTCGCTTGTACAACACCTTAACCAGAAAGGTTGAGCCGTTCAAACCGCGTGAAGAAATGAAGGTCAAGATGTACACGTGCGGTCCTTCAACGTACCAGCGTGCGCACATCGGAAACTACCGCACTTTCCTTTTTGAGGACATACTGCAACGCTATCTGGGATACTCAGGCTACAAAGTTACACGCCTCATAACGCTGACAGATGTGGAAGACAAAGCAATCGCAGAATCAAAAAAAGCAAACCTCCCACTGGAAGATTTGACCAAACAAAACGAAGAAAAATTCTTCCGAGACTTCGAACTCTTGCAAATCAAAGTTCCTAATTACACGGTGAGAGCTTCAACAGTTGTGGACCAAGCCGCCAAGCTGACCAAAGCGCTCGTGGAGAAAGATCTCGCTTACTGGTACACGCATGAAGGCGCAGAAAATGCGTATTTCAACCCCTTAACGTTTGAAGGCTTCGGCAAGCTCACAGGACTGGACATGAGCAAATGGCCACGGAAGAAACGACGCTTCCACAGAGACACTTACCCTGGCACTCCATGGAACCGCGGAGACTTTGTACTGTGGTACGGCTGCAAGAAAGGCGACAGCGCGTGCTGGAAAACGGAAATCGGCAGGGGCAGACCAGCGTGGAACATTCAAGACGCCGCCATGGTAACCAAGCACCTAGGCTTCGCCATAGATGTGGCTTGCGGCGGAATCGACAATCTGGTGCGGCATCACGACTACACCCTCGCGGTCGCAGAAGGCGTCTCAGGCAAAAGGTTCGCGCAGTACTGGCTTCACGGCGCCCACCTTTTCGTCGATGGCAAGAAAATGTCCAAAAGCAAAGGAAACGTGTACTACCCAGCAGACCTCTTGGCGAAAGGCTTCCGAAACGACCACGCACGCTTCTTCCTGATTTACGGGCGATACAGGAAAAAACTGAACTTCACGTGGGAAAATCTGGCTGAAACCAGCCGAAAACTAGACGCGTTCAAGCGTATGGTGGAGGATTTGGAAAAGGCAGAATCAGCCAGTTCCAGCGAAAAAGCCAAGAAGCTAGCAGCCAGCATCGTCTCGGGTTTTGAAGCTTGCATGGATGAGGATTTGGACTTGAAAGCCGCTTTTGACACGCTTTACACCACAGTTACCGCGCTGCATAACCTGATGAAACAGAGAAAACTAAACGCTAAGGATGCAAAAGCAGCATTGAACGGGCTACGCAGGGTTGACACAGTTTTACAGGTAATCTTTTAGGCTATACCAACTCGCCTACAATTTTCACTCTTTCAAAGACCTCTTCCATGTGAGGCGCGAGGTCCAGTTCTTCGGTGATGTCTTTTCCAGCTTGGTGCAGTCCCATGTGTTCGCCGTCGCGCCAGAGGTCGCTTTCTGAGACATCGTAGACTTTTCCCTTGTAAGCGAGGTAAACAGGATTGTCACTTTTACCATCATACTCCTTGAGCTCTGCACTTGTAAACTTTCGGAGTTCTGCCAAAAACGACTCCTCCAACGCCTGTACAAGCACAGAAGAGGTTTTAAACATTTAGGACCTTTAGCATCGGGCTTTGTGCCTTTTTGTTTAGCTGAGAATAGTGGAAGACCCGTAGGCGGCGTTTATGTTTATTCCGCCCGTGTTGGTACGCAAGTTCACAAGAAAGTTGCTTACTGCAGGATAGTTATTAGACTGAAGAGGCGTCTGGTCTCCCGAAAATCTCTGCACATCTACGTTTGTTCTTCCTGTGTCCGTGTCAGACTCGATTCTGGCGCCCACATCGTGTTCAATTACCATGAGTAGACTGACCGCGCCAGTTGTGGTTCGAGCATTAACGGTGACGTTTCCCGAAAGATGCATGGTCGCCGCTAAATCCAAGTCCACAAAACCCGTGGTTGACTGAAGATTGATTGCTGCATCACCTGAAACGTCTGCGTTATCCATTATGAGCTGAATGTTTCCAGTTGTGCTCCTGAGCGAGGTCAAACCAGCGACAGTCACGTCTTTTGATAGGCTGGCTTCAATGTTGCCTGTTGTCGTCTCCAAGTCTATATTTTGGAAAGCCACCTTGGTGTCTGCGTTCATCACGATGTTGCCGACGCTTGAGCGAAAATTCAGGCTTACGTTTGCTGCCGGGTCAATGTACATGTCACAGTTCACTTTCAAACTGTACGATATTGGCCATCTAGTGGCTCGGGAGACGCGGGCTATGACCACCTCAGAGTTGTTTGTTGTTTGATGATTAAAAGTTACGTTTACGGCGTGGTTTGGGTCGTCGAGGACGCCGACGTTACCGTCTGCGGTTACGTTCAATACGACCATGTTGCCGGGCAGATTCTGGAAAAAGACGTTCACGTTGGCAACTTCAGCTTGAACGTCCACATTTAGGTGGTTCATATCTGCCTTGGGGACCTGATTTGTCTGGTTGAAATGCACAGGATAAACAGGTAGAAAGAACAGGGCGCTGATAATCACCGCCGTAAGTAAGACAGCTATCAGAATGGCTACAGGTAAAATATAGTACGGTCTCCTTCTCGTAGGCGCTGTTGGTCTGGCTTCAGCGGTCACGGCGACCACTGGTGTTCCGCAGACACGGCAGAACCTCGCATTCTCGTCCAGTTTGGCTCCGCATTTACTGCAGTAAACCATACCACACAGAACCCCAGTTGAAGGTAACGTGCTTTTTGAATTTAAAGATTGTCAAGGTGTATTGGACGGCAAAAAAGGAAATATACCTCTTAGGCGCTATTGCACAGGAGGAAACTGTGATGCCTTATTGCCGGAAATGTGGAAATGAACTCCCTGAAGAAACGAAGTACTGTCCTGTGTGCGGAACCCCTGTGTCTGCGGAAGAGGTGCCTGCGGCACCCGTGATGTCAACTGTGTCCGCTGCGCCTGAAACTTCTGGGTTGCAGTTGGCGTTTTGGTGGGAACGCTTCGTTGCGTGGCTGATAGATGTCATCATAGTTGATGTTGTTCTGAGCATTTTTTTAAGCATTATTGGTTTTATCGGTTTTCTTGGAGGTCTGCCTTTCAATGCGGTTTTTGACATCGCACGCTGGGGTCCATTGTTCGGCTTTAACGGTATCGTTATTTTCTTTTACTGGATGTTTATGGAAGTTGCTAACGGCCAGTCAATTGGCAAGATGGTCATGAGAATAAAAGTCACGCGCACAAATGGTTCTCCCATCAGCATGGGACAGGCAGCTGTAGAGAGCTTAGGCAAAGCTTTCTTCCCCCTTCTGGTACTGGACTGCGTGTTAGGCTGGATTCTTTACCCGAAAAGACGCCAGAGACTTTTCAACTACCTATCACAAACAATAGTCGTGAAGGTAACCTGAAGCCACCTGTTTTCTGGGTAACACGCGGCAGTTGCCCTTTTTTCCTGTTGGTGGCTATCGGCATTATTAAGTAATAGAATTTACATTTATGCATCAAACTGAAACATGTTGGAGGATGCGGTTAAGTTCGGAAAAGTTTTAGTCACGTCCGCGTGGCCCTACATCAACGTGGTGCCCCACTTAGGCAACCTAGTCGGCTCAGTCTTGTCAGCAGACGTTACCGCACGGTATTACAGGCTCCGAGGCGACGATGTGCTTATGGTGAGCGGCTCGGATGAGCACGGCACGCCTATCGAAGTGGAAGCATTAAGGCAGGGGATAACGCCTAAGGAGTTGACGGACCGAAACCACGCCATAGTGGCTGAACTTTTCAAAAGGTGGGGCGTGTCCTTCGACAATTACACGCGAACCGAGAGTCCAGTGCACAAAGAATTCGTGCAGGAAACGTTGATGAAAATCTACCGGAACGGCTACATCTTCTCTCAGGAAACGCAGATGCTGTACTGCGAGCACGACCAGCGCTTTCTGCCTGACCGGTTCGTGGAGGGCAAGTGCCCTTACTGCGGATACGAAAGAGCCCGCGGGGACCAATGCGACAAGTGCGGGCGCCTCTTGGAAACCACCTTCCTCTTGGAGCCGCGCTGCGTCATCTGCGGAAACACGCCCACGGTGAAGACCACGCGGCACTGGTACATCGACCTTTCCAAGTTCGCGGAGCCCCTCACCAAGTTCCTGCAGGAAAACAAGCAGATATCAAGCAACGCCAAAAACTTCAGCTTAAACTGGATAAAAGAAGGCTTAAAACCTAGAGCCGTCACACGCGACGTGGACTGGGGCATCCCAGCGCCGTTTCCGGGAGCAGAGGGCAAAACCATCTACGTGTGGGTTGACGCCGTCCTAGGCTACGTGTCCGCAACAATTGAGTACTGCAGGCGCTTTGGCGAACCCGAAAAGTGGCGGGAATTCTGGTTTGACAAGTCAGCCAAGACGCTGTATTTCGTGGGGAAAGACAACATCCCGTTTCACACCATCATCCTCCCAGCGTTGCTGCTGGCCACGGGCGAAAACTACAATCTCCCATGGAACGTTTCAGCTACCGAGTTCCTCCAGTTCAAAGGCGAAAAAGCCAGCAAAAGCCAGAGAATCGGCATCTGGATAGATGAAGCACTGGAGCTTTTCCCCGCGGATTACTGGCGCTTCTTCCTGATGGCCACGCGACCAGAAAGCAAAGACAGCAATTTTTCTTGGGACCTGTTCCTGGAAAAAGTAAACGCGGACCTCAATGACACCTTCGGCAACTTCATCCACCGAACCCTCATGTTCATAAACGCGCGGTTCAACGACGAAATTCCCCAACCGCAAAAACTAACGGCTGAAGATGAGGCGGTTCTGCAGGCTATCCGAGAAAAAGTGGAAGCAGCGGCTAGAGAATTCGAGGAGGCGAAGCTGCAGTCCGCCGCGAACACGCTCATCAGCATAACCCGCGTGGGCAACCAGTACCTAAACGATAAGGAACCGTGGAACCTCCTAAAAACAGACAAAGCGAAAGCAGCAACCATCCTCTACGTAGCCGCACAGATCGTGAAAGCCGCCGCGGTGGTTTCAGCACCTTTCATGCCCGCAACGGCGGAGCATCTCTGGCAGGCACTAAACCTCAGCGGAAGCGTGCATACGACCTGGTGGGAAGATGCGCTGAAGCCTCTGGAGGCTGGACACAAAATAGCCAAGGCGAAGCCACTTTTCAGGAAAATTGACGCTGACGAAAAGAAGCTGGATGAGATGCTTACAGCGGTCAGAGAAAAAAGTCTGAGCCGTGTTGAGAATGCAGATTAAAGCCGACCTCCACGTCCACACAACCTACTCGCGCGATTCGGTAATTACGCCGAAAGAGCTTGTTTTCTACGCCAAAAAACGCGGGTTAACCGCCGTGGCGGTGACCGACCACAACCAGGTTGAAGGCGCCCTCAAAATCGCCAAGCAAACTGACTTCCTGATAATTCCAGGCACAGAGGTTTCCAGCCAGAACGGGCATATCGTGGGCTTAAACGTGAGTGAACCCATTACACGGGGCTTAAGCGCAGATGAGACCGTTGAACGAATTCATGAGGTTGGCGGCGTCGCCGTCGCGTGCCATCCCTTCGCCCTGTTCAAAGGAAGCATAGGCGAGCACGTTTCCGCCAAGTTCGATGCGGTTGAGGCGATAAATGCTTCGGCTTTCCCGTTTAACCGGGCAACGCGCAAAGCCCACCAGCTGGCGGAGCGGTTGAAGCTGCCTAAGGTAGCGGGGACAGACGCGCATTATGGTCCCGTGATCGGGCAAGCTTACACGTTGATTGCCGCTGAGGCAAACGCTGAAGACATAGTTAAGGCTATAGTGAATGGACGATGTGAGCCTGCGGGAACGGCTATGTCTTTGTCGATGCGGCTTGAGAATCAAGGGCGCTTCTTCTGGAAATACGTGAAAAAAGACAAGACAGCTTAACCAGCACGAAAATCTTAAGTGTACTACCTAACTTTGTGTACTACGTGGTGCGGAATGTGGAAAATGAGGTTGTAGTGACCAGAAAAGGGCAAACCACCATTCCTGTGAAGCTTCGTAAGAAGTTCAGGATTGAGGAAGGAACCCGGCTTGAGGTTGTTGAAACCGAAGAGGGCATACTCTTCAAGCCTAAAATGTCAACATGGGACCTCGCAGGGTCAGGTGCCAAGTTTGCCACTCCTGAAGAGATGAAGAAACTTTTGGACAAGCTCAGGGAAGAAGATGTCTAGAGCCGTTTACGACACCCGTTTCTTTGCAGAGTTGTATTATTCCAAAGACGATGAAACGCTCCAAAGAATGAGAAAGGAAAAAAGGCGGCGGGAAAAATTCATTTCAGCCGTGGTGATTCATGAAGTTTACAGGCTTACTCTTGCTCGTGACGGGCGGGAGACCGCGGCGTTGAGAGCAAAGTTGTTGAAGCAGGACTTCAAAGTGGTCCCTGTGACCGCTGACATTGCAGAAATCTCGGCTTATTTGAGGCATAAATACAAGCTCTCAATGGCGGACAGCATGATTGCGGCGACAGCCTCCAGCTTGAAAGCCCTGTGCGTTTCAGACGACCCACATTTTAACCGCGTCAAAGAAATCAAGACAACATGGATATAACATTTGGTTTCTGTAATTATTGATGACTTAACGTATTTTTTCTCTTTCCGGTTTTTCTGTTTGAATCTGGAATTAATTTGGTAAAGATTTGAGTGAAAATCGGAAAAATCGATTAATATGCTCTCCGCTTAGTGGAAATTGAGCATGTTGAAACTGGAATGGGAGGGCAAGAAGCATGAAGCAAGTACATGTGTATACGATAGATTTGACTGAGGTAGGTGGGAACGGAGATTTTTCGTGTCCACGATGTGGAACTACCATATCGCCAGAGGATGTTACCGAAAAGGCTTACTGCATTCTTGAGCCAAAGGTTAGCAGTCAGGGTTTGGAAGAGCTGGTTATTCGCTGCAACACGTGTGAGAGCCAGATTCGCTTAACTGGTTTTTCTCTGCTGCAAAAACTGGAGTAGACGAAAAGAAGAACGCGAAAAAGAAGCAGCTTTTTACGTGCAATTCTATCTTCGTAGCAGTCACCCCTGGTTACGTCCATCTTGGAAATAGAGTTGAGGGGTTACTGATTTTCTGTTGAAGCTTTTTGAAAAAGGATTGCACGCAGCACTATCCAGATTGATTGTGGACTGCGCAAATTCAGTAGCATCATAACCTCACCAAACCGTTGAGCACGCACTTTTAAAAAATATCAGTTCAAATTCCCCGTACTAACTAACCCACACATATTTCAAATTAAACTGGACGCACCAAATATATCACACACAGCTGAAGCACTACTCACCTCAGCTAATCATTTCATTCGCCAGTCCACTAGCCAATCAGCAGCATTAAATTTTAATCCACCACCACGTTTACGTGCCTTATGGCATGCGTCTGAGAAAAGGCACGACATAGGGCACGTGAAAAGCACGTGCTTATGGAAGGCATGTGATACCCCCTACCCCGAATTTCATTGCATACAAGTGGAGTGGGTATTTTAGGCTAAAAATAAGGGTTGCTGAGGCTTTCGAGAGGTTTATTATTCGTCAAGCTTACAATTCTTATACCACTTCTGGAGTATAACGGCAATTGACGGTGTATAAGCAAAAAACAGACCATTTCAAAATTATATATACAAATTTGAGCGCATAGAGAATTAGCGAGAAAGAAGAGGGAGCAGTCGAATGGCGGCAAAACCAGAATACGGTAATTGGGTTTCAAAGAGACTTGTCTACCTGTCTGGTTTTTTAGGTTTCGTGTTTTTGGGTTTGGGTCTTATGTTCTGGGTCTTGGTAATTCCTGCTGTGCCGTTACTTCTGGTTTCCGTGTATTTTCTGTATGCTCGGCACCAATTTTCTCCTCAAGGAGGAAACGTGCAGGACCGCGTCTGGAAATTGGTGTTAGCAAATTTGGATTGGAATGGAGAAGGAAAGGCACTTGACATAGGCTGCGGAAACGGGGCCCTCACGATTAAGCTCGCTCAGAAATACACAAAGGCCCGTGTCATCGGAATTGATTATTGGGGAAAAAATTGGGAGTACTCGAAGAATATTTGTGAAAGGAACGCTGAGATTGAGGGGGTAAGTGAGCGTGTAACGTTCCAGAAAGCCAGTGCTTTATCTTTGCCGTTTGATGATGAGTATTTTGATGCGGCTGTGAGCAATTTCGTGTTCCACATGGTCGGCTATGCCAAAGATAAGCGAGAAGTTATTCGTGAAGCATTACGGGTTGTCAAGAAAGGTGGAAAACTTTCTTTTCAAGACGAGTTCCTAATCAAGCAGCTTTTCGGCGACATCAATGACTTAATTGAAACCATCAAAAGTTGGGGTATAAGCAAAGTGGTGTTCGTTCAAACCCGCGATGCAGATTTTATCCCACGGGCGTTGAAGCTGCCGTTTATTCTGGGAAACATAGGCCTTATCAGCGGAGAAAAATGACTTGGATATACTCTGCTGTAGGCGATTAAAATTTAATCCACCACCATTTTTACGTGACTATGGCATGCTTCTGAGAAAAGGTACGGCATAGGGCACTTGGAAAGCACGAGATTCTGAAAGGCACGTAAAACCCCCTACCCCGAGTTTTATGGCATTCATTAACCCCTTCCCCCAGAAGAAGAAAGGCAGGAGAGATGGGGAAGGGGATATGTAGGGACTTGCTAAGATAGGAAACAATTCCCGCTTAGTGTTTGCGTTTCTTGAAGTAGACCAGCAGACCCACGCCAACAGCAACAATAAGTGGAAGAACATATATCAGAGATGGAAACTCTGGAATTACAGTTGGTTCTATCAAGGGATGGTTATCATAACATGTTATGTTTCTATCACCGTAGTCAACCCAATATACCTTAAAAGGCGTGTCTCCAAAATCATCCTTATCTTCATCAATACCCTCATATTCCCCCCAATAATTACCATCAAAATAATTCTCTCCTGGCGCCAAAAAAGCCGTTGACCAATATAGTTTTCCAATATTGTTACCCAAGAATTTATTGTCATAACCAGTAGTCAAGAAGACATCCTCACGATTATCCAACAACTCGTTCTTGACAAATGTGCAATTATGGGTACCAACTAAGTTAATGCCAATATCACACCCAGTTATCCAGTTTCCTTCAATAGTACAATTGCTATAAGGGTTGCTCAGCCCACAATACCAATTTGTTATATTAAAATTCTTTATTGCGACCCCACTTCTTTGATACAAGTGAATACCTACACCTTCTCCATTTCCTCTTAGGGTATAACCTGAACCGTCAATAACGATGTTGTCTTTCTCAACATAGATTCCATCAGCAAGAGGAGTGTCAACCGTAATGTTTCCAGTTAGTGTATAGTGGTTTCCGTCTACCTGTATTTTATCGGTTCCCTCAACACTTCCGTCAGAACGGATGTAGATTGAACTAAGTTGTGCATTCACTATCCCGATTTCTGGAATAGAAACAAGCGTTAAGGCAAGAATCAGTAATAGAGCGACTGCTGTTGTGATTTTCTTCATGTTTTGAAGCACAACAATTAATTTAATGGCGAAAGAAGCTCAAAAACGTTTTTATCAAGATTTCTTGACAAACTATTTTTCATCTATTTAGGCTTCTTGATGAATCTGCGCGCGCGATACGCCCTCGATTTTCAATACTCTTATTTTGGCACCTAAGCTTCTCTCCCTTCCATATCCTTTCCGCAAGTGGCTTACCAAAACACAATGCCATAAGCTCCTCTTCCGTCAACGTTTTTGGGTCTATGTTAGACCTCGGTGGGGTCTTTTTTCTGCCTGAACCTTTTCCACCCAATTACTGCCCCTCTCTTTGGTCTTTTCCAAGTAGGGACAGAACTCAAAATCCGTAGGTAACAGTCTTTTGCAGGATTTGCAAGGAAAATCATAGATTATATCGTCTTTTTCTTGAGTGTTATACTCTTGCCTATCAGGAAGAACGTCCGCTCCAACAGGGTTCTTGAGGTCTATTTGCAACCCCCATTGCGATAGGTAGTTTGCATGTGGCAAGCTCTGAGGATTCTGCCCCTCAAAAGGCGATTCCACTGTATAGATGTATCGAGGTTCGCCTCTTTTACCCTTCTTTCCACGCGCGCGCTAATGAACCCGCATTAACCCCTCGAGGTATCAAACTATAAAAAAACTTGTGGCTACAGACGAACAGCAACAAAAAAGGAGAAAAGGGCGTCTATTTTATGGCGACTTTACGTTTCTGTTTAGGTGCTTTCTTGGGAAGCGTTATTTCCAGCACACCATCTGAAAGGTTAGCCGTGACATCGTCCACTTTTATTTCCTCGGGCAGATCGACCATTCTGTAGAATGACTCGCAGGCTCGCTCCTTGCAAATGTACGCTTGCTCTTTCTTGTCGTATTTCCATCCCGATGTACCCATTATCTCCACCGAGTCTTCTTTCACTTCGATTTCGATGTCTTCCTTCTTGAAACCAGGCATCTCCGCCTTCAAAAGATAATCCTTTTCTCGATCTTCCAAGTCCACTGCCGGAACACGCGTTTGGGGCAGCAATGACAACGCTGTGTCCCAGTACGATGGAAAAAGGAGGTCTTCAAAATCGCTTCGGAACCTCTCAAAAGCGTCGTCGAACGCTCTCCAAAGGTCCTGTGGGGCAGCAGGCGCTACGGCAGTTGTTTTTTCTTTTGGTTTTGGTGTGGACACTTTTTTCTTTTTAACTGCTACTTCTGTCTTCTTGGTTTTTTCGCCTTCAACTGGTTTTTTCTTTTTTGGCATAAGAAATTCACCATATTAGAAATGTGGTTTCAGAGATTTATTTCTTACTTTAGGGCTTGGGAAGGCAATTGGGTTGAGTCTATGCGTGAATGTGTCTTAGGTTATAAAGTTCCCGCCTTAGTTTGGCTATCCGCGTCTGCACGATTGCGAACAGGTCTTTTTCACAAATCCGAAAAGATGACCGAAATGACGCCTTGCAAAAAGAATGTGAAAGAACGATTAAATCCACGTGCTATATATAGAGGGGTATAAGCTTTTCCAAGCGCTAGAGTCCACTGCCTTTTCAGTCTCTTTTCATCGCTTCTTTCTTGAGTTCTTTTGGCATTAGTTCAATGGCGTATCGCAAAGCGGTTCGCGGCATTATCTTTCTGTTTTTCAGCACATAGTCCAACACTTCTTTCTGGTGTTTTCTGCTTGCTTCTTTCAGCAGCCAACCATACCCTTTCTGCACCACGTTATCCTCATCGTTCAGGAGCACAGTGCTTATCTCAAAAACCTCCTGCAAGAGTTCTCCTTTCTTGGCTGGAACTATAAGCGACACCGCAGCAGCCCTCTTAAGCCACCTGTTCTCCGACTTCGCCCAGCTTTTCATTTCGCTCACGCTTTCAGGATGCTTCTCTAACAAGCCACCAACGGTGTGGTTACAGAACGTGTCGCATTTAGCCCAGTTGTTTATGTACCGTTCAATCCAAGCCTTGAAAACTGACAAATCGGTTGGCTCAAGCCTTTCAACCATGTTCGGAAGCCAAAAAGAAGTCACAAACGCCTCTTCCGTGTAATCCGAACTGAACAGTGTTTCGCAGAGCGCAAATATTTCCGCATTACCGAAAAGTTTGACTTTGCTCCAGTGCTTCTGGGCGATTTTGCGCACAACATCGGTTTTCACTCCGTAACACGCGACTTCTTCCTTGAAAAAACGCTGGAAACTCTTCCGGGTTTTCTCGTCTGCACTGGCTTTCAACTCTTCTCTGATCTTGGCTATGACTGAACTCATACCTGTAAAAACCATGGCTGCTGCAAAAATAGTTTTCTCAAAAACCCAAGACTGGCTAAAAACGACTGCTAAAAACCAAGGGAGCAAACTTGGACGCTAAACATCTTCCATCTGGTAAAGGTCCAAGTCGATCTTCACAGGCTTCTCCTTTTCAACGCAGCCTTCAAGGTCGTAAAGCTCAGCTATTACCGTTCCTAAATCATCATTTTTCGATTGTATCCCACTCCTTATTGGCGTAATTTCAAGTTTCTCTTCCAGTTTATTGCTACCTGGCAAATTGCAGACTACAAGTGCGTTTCCTTCAACAACTTTGCTAGCCTCTTCCACTGTCAGGTGACATTTGAGTGCGGTTTCGTCTGATGGCTGTTTAGTCAATGCCTTTCCTCCGCCACACTTCAACGCTTATCATATCGCGGATTGCCACTCGGATAGCTTCAGCCCGGTTAGGGTAAAATCTTTCGTCCACAAGCTGGTCCAAGGCTTTTATGTACGTTTCAGGAAGGTATAGAGTGATTAGTTTCATTTGTTTTTCTTCTCCCTCGGTAAATTATGAGAGTGATGGTTGTTGGTTATACTTCTATATATTATGTTATAAATATGTATTAAATATGTTCGTTCTTTAGTTTATAAATGTTTTACAATCCATAATACAGTTTCTTGTAAATTCTCGAGAAACTACCTCTATGTTTTTATTTCTTATTAAAGCATCTAACGTACTGCGATGTGAAATAATGCACGTCTACGTGAAAAGCTACGGCTGCTCCGCGAATCTAGCCGACAGCCAAGTTCTAGCAGGTTGCCTAACCAAAGCTGGCTACAAGTTGGCTCGTTCCGCTTCAACCGCAAACATGGTCATCTACAACACATGCGCCGTTAAAGGACCCACAGAAAACCGCGTGATCGACGCCTTAAAGCGGATTCCACCTGACAAGAAGGTCATTGTTGCCGGCTGCTTGCCCCTCATCAACTTCGAAAGGTTAAGCCGCGAAGTGCGCTTCAACGGCGCTGTTGGACCTTCTGTTGGAGATAAAATCGCAGACGTTGTGAGACGTGTGGTGGCAGGCGAAAAAGTTGTTGATTTGGACGCTGCCAAGACAGCGAAACCCAGCTTGAACTTGCCAAAGTTAAGGTCGAACCGTGTAGTAAGCGTGCTTCCAGTGAGCTACGGTTGCTTGGGCTCTTGCGCGTACTGCTGCGTGGTTTTCGCCAGAGGTCGTTTACGCAGTTACACGGTGCAGGAGGTTACTGAACGCTTGCGAGGGGATTTGGCTGCTGGAGCAAAAGAGTTCTGGGTCACTTCTCAGGATGCAGCGTGCTACGGAAAGGATATTGGCACGAACCTTGCCGTGTTGCTTAAGGCTTTGGGCGATGTAGAAGGTGATTTCCATATCCGCGTTGGGATGATGACGCCGAACCTGGCAGCCGACATCTTGGATGACCTGATTGAGGCTTTCAGGAGTAGTAGGGTTTTCAAGTTTGTGCATTTGCCGGTGCAAAGCGGCGATGATGAGGTTTTGAGGCGGATGCGGCGTTTTTACACGGTTCAGGATTTCAGTAAGGTTGTGGATGTGTTTCGAGAGGCGTTTCCAGAGATTACGCTTGCCACGGATGTCATCTGTGGTTTTCCGGGCGAAACACGAGAAGCCTTCGGGAACACGCTTAAACTAATCAGCGAGGTGAAGCCAGACATCGTTAATGTTTCAAAGTTTTTTGCCAGACCCAGAACTGCGGCTGCGGAGATGCGCAACGGGCTTGTGGAGCCAGGGGAAATCAAGCGCAGAAGCAGCGAAGCGGCGAAGCTGGTTAAGCAGGTTTCGTTGGAGCGCAACCAGCGCTGGGTAGGCTGGAGTGGTGAAGTGCTTGTGGACGAGAAGGGAAAGGTGGCTGGTTCATGGATCGGCAGGAACTTCGCGTACAAGCCCGTGACCATGAAAAGCTCAGCGGAACTGCTTGGCAAAACGTTGCAGGTTAAGGTTGAAAAAGCCTTTTCCACTCATCTCGCGGGAACAATCAAGTTAAACGTTTTACCTAATGAAGCTTCGAACTCGCAGAACTAGCGCTTGGAAAAACTTATGCCCCCTCTATATAACAACCACGTTCTAATCGTAGGTTTTTGTAAAGTGACGATTTAATCGTAAATCAATAAAGCGTCTTGTGACCACAGATTTGACACACATCTATGCAGTTAAGCTTCTATATTGACAAGAGGCCACGCGCTCTTATGTTGATTTTAGAGTTTGGGGTCTTCCATTGCGGTAAGCCATAGCATTTCGAAGTAGTCTTGAATCGCTGAAATGAGGCTCTGGTTGTTTGACCACAGAGCAGGAGAATCAAACAAACCCTCCTCGGGATCTATAACTATGAAGACCTCACTTCTGTCGTATATTCCCAACACCGTTTTTTGGGGAACCGGGCAAAAATCGAATGTTACAAAAAGGGCTTTTCCCGCAAAACTGCATTGCCCGCTCCACATCCGCTGCCTCTGCAGGAGCTTCCACGACTATTCGAAACTTCACTCGCCTTGCCCTATGCCTTTCTCTTTTCCAGAAGCTTGCCATTAGGCATGAAACGGTGGTGGATTAAATTTTGATCAAACCCAAAAGTTTACACGAATACGTTTGCTTCCTCTTTCTCTAACTTCTTGCTTACTCTTGAACATTCTTTCGCACACTGTGGCGGTCACACGAGTCCGCAATTGTTCAAAAAATGTGATGGTAATGATGTATCAGACTTCGAATTATTGTTTTTTTAGAAATTTGGTTTATAACGTGTTTCGCAATAAATACGATGATTGAGTTTGAAACGAAGGGAGAAGGCTTGCAAGTCATTAGACATGAAAAATCTTGTTCCGCACAGCTAGTAGTAGCTGCTTTGAACGAAGAACACGGCATAGGACCCACATTAACGGAGTTTCTAGATAACTATTACTTTCCTAAAGTCCTTGTTGTTGACGGTCACAGCCGAGACAGAACTGTAGAGATCGCTAAGAACCTGGGGGCTGAAATAGCTTTCCAGGACGGTTTCGGCAAGGGCAACGCTATAGCGAAGGCAATCCAACACATCGACCTAAACGTGAAGTACGTGGTTCTCACAGACGCCGACTTCACTTACCCTGCCGAGTACGTGCCCGAGATGATCGAGATACTTGAGGCAAATCCGCAGGTGGGCATGGTTTGTGGAAACAGGTTCAGTGGAGACGTAGAACCGACGGCGGTGCGCAGTTCATTTTACTTTGGAAACAAGCTTCTGGCGCTTGCCCATAGCATGTTTAACGGTGTTTCATTACGCGACCCGCTAACTGGCTTACGTGTGATACGAACAGAAATACTCAGAGACTGGGCTGTGAAATCACAAGGATTCGACATCGAAGTTGAACTGAATCGCCATGTAGAAAGAAAAGGATACACCATTCTTGAAATGCCCATCAAGTACCGTAAAAGAATAGGCGAGAAAAAACTGAAAGCGAAGCACGGCGCAACTATCCTGAAAAGAATATTACTAGAAGCCACGCGTTAGCCACCGCCATAAAACCCAAACAAAAAACAGTGTAAACGAAACAGGCAAAAAGCAAACAGAAAAGCAAGACCCGTATCCCTTTGAATTCTTAAATACCGCTGTCTTCTATCTTCTGTTGGTGATCAAAACGTCTTCAGAATTGAAGACTATTTTAAATCAAGTGGCTGAGGAAGACTACGCGAGCGAAGAATTGGAAATAGAGAAAAACTTGTTACGTTTCAAATCGTTTCTGCTCGAAATAGCGAAAGCCAAAAAATGGGACCTCGCGATCTGGGTTGAAGGGACAGACGTGAAGTATGCGGAAAAATATGAGAAAGACCTGAATCTGCTGGAAAGAGGCAACCTCGTGAAAGGACAATTGAAATACACAGACCGTAACGCGTACCGTGAATATCAGCTGACCAAGAAAGGATCTGAATTAGTGGAGAAGTTGCAAAAAGAGACTTGACAAGCGAAATTCCCTTTGATTGACTTTTACAATTTAGGTAACAGCATAGGTGTCTTCTTCTTAAAATCCAAGTATTCCTGCCCAAATTCCCTCGTCAGCTCAGTTTCCTCTTTTCTTGAAATGATGTAGATAACCGCGGCTACTACAGGAGTTGAAAGCAAAGAATACAGCCCTGACAAAAGGAAAGAGAACCCTATGTGCGCCAACAATCCGCCCAGATACTGCGGATGCCTTACAATTGAGTAAACTCCTGTCGTAACAATTTTCACGGGTTTGTGCGTTTCCGCTACTTTCAGGGTTGTCTCGGCTACGCCTTTAATTCCAAACCATGCGCCCACCGCAAAAAAAGGCATGAAAACAACCAGGTGAAGTAGGGGAATCGTTATGTTAAGAACGGGCAAGCGAACAATGAGCGCCCGAAACAGGGGAATGGTGAATCGAGTTTGGGGAGAAAACCATATCCCGAACCAGAAAAGGAAGAAGCCCCACCCTGAAATGACACCGTAAACACCGCCGATTTTTTCCGCTTTTTCCTCCCCGTATTTCTCTTCAAGCTTCAGATGCTCAAGTGACAAAAAGTACAGGGGCAAGGTGGCGATGAAACCGAACAGAGAAACAAAAAACCAAAGATACATCACAGCACCCTCTATTTCACGCATGGTTTTCAGCTATATAGCTTTGCCCTGCGCAAACATAGCCTTCCCGCAACCAGAACTCGCCGCCGGAAGCGGCAATATAAGTGCCGGGTGCTTTTATTTTTGAAGGTGTTTGTGTGAGTAGAAAACGAAAGATAAGACATGTTGACACCGACGATGTTGAAAAGCAAGAAGAGACGGAAACGGAGGATATTTATGATGATGAACAGAGAGAGCAAATGCTGGATGACGACGAAATCACAGCCGCTGAAAACGCGTTCATGCAGAGAAGAGAGATGAAGCCTGAAAAGAGAAAAACCAAGAAAACCACCCATGACGACACGGTATCTGTTGAACTTGCAGAAGACGACTACTCAGAAGACTAACTTCGCGCCGTTACTCCTTCAGATTTCAAAGCGGCTAAACAAGTTTTTTATGCGCCAGCCGTACTATATAGCATTAGGTGGCGTGTTTGAGCGAAGAAAACATAATTGAAGTTGGACACATAACACATTTCTTCTCCAAAATCGGCGTCGCCGTCGTCGAACTCACAGCGCCTCTAGCCGCAGGCGACCGCATCCTCGTCAAGGGACCATCAACCGACTTTGAACAGGTTGTGGAGTCCATGCAAATAGAACACGAGAACATTCCAAAAGCAGAAGCAGGGCAGGCCATAGGCTTAAAGATGGCGGAGCATGCCAAAGAAAGAGACGTAGTTTACAAGAAACTCTAAGCGCTTCACCTTTTTTCTTTACCCTTCAAGACAAGAGTCTTAGCTGGCTTCGGCTGAAGCTTCCACTATCCGCTTGATCTCAGCGTTCAAGACGTCGGGCAAGCCCAGTATGCTCACATCCATGAAACCTCGAATTATCAGGGAAACCGCTTGGTCCCGCGACAGCTTCCGCGTCATCAGATACGTTATCTCCCTCTCCGAGATTTTGCCCACAGCCGCCTCATGCGTGATTTCAACACCCTTCTTCTTGGCGATCAACTCGGGTATGGACTGCAAGAACGCCTCATCATCGATGAGCAGCCCGCGGCATTCCAAGTGACCCCTGCAGTCAGCGCTGTCGCCTTCGATTAAGCCCCTGATAATCATCTTGGAACCTTCACGGGCTATGGCGCGGCTAATCATCTCCGCCTTGCTGCCCTTCCCCGTGAGAACCGCCTTCGACCCTATGTCCAAAAGAGAATTCGTTTTGCCATACAGAATGCTGTTGAAGCTCACCGCCGAATCCACGCCGTTGCAGAAAGCCGCCGGGTACATCTGCACGTCCCTGACAGGACGCATGCACACATAGTTCGAAACGAACGTGGCGCCGTCACCTATCTCAGCCGCGCTCCTCGGACGCACAAACGTGTTCTCGCTCCACTGATGAATCATGGTGAAGTTGAGCGTGGCGTCTTTTTTAACGTAGATTTCCGACACGCCCAAGTGCGAAGCCTTCGGAACGCTTGAGTGCTGAACGCAGCTGGTGATTATGTGCGCCTTCGACCCTTCCTCAGCGATGATGACGTTGTGAACCCGCTGCTCCAGGTTCTTCTGCGTAATCAGAAGGCACGACTGCAGAGGAAACGTTACCTCAGCGCCTGGCATAATCCGAATGAAGTAGCCGCCGCTCCAATCCTCCGCCACCCGCCGGGTAAACTCGTCCTTGTCCCTGTCAACAAGCTTCCACATGTAATCGCCCAGCCACTGATACTTCTGCAAAGCCGTTTTCGTGTCTATGAGTTCGATTTTGCCCTGATAAAGCTCGTTGACTTTCGAGTATATCGTGGACTGGTCTACGTGGTAAAAGGTGCCTGAGCGGTTTTTCTCGTCTGGTTCCATGCCCGCCGTGTAGGTCTCTTCCAGAATTTTGTGCGGGACCTTCTCAAGTTCATTTTCCTTGCTCAAATTTCCATCCTTCCGTTGTTCTTACTCTGCAATCCACACATTCTTCGTAGCCGAGCTTCTTGATGTCCTCATAAATATGCGTCGGATGCTTGAAACAGTGAAACTCTCCGCCCAGCAGTATGCATCCGTATTTGGCTTTAACATAGTCCAGTATATCGCCTTTATGCGTGATTATCAACGCGGAACTGCCGCTGCGCTCCACGTACCGCTGTATCTCACCCGCGATAAGCCGCAGGCTTTCAACGTCCACGCCAGAGTCAGGCTCATCCAGCAAGAGAAGCTTCGGCTTCAGAAAAATCAGCTGCAGAATTTCCGAGCGCTTGCGTTCTCCGCCTGAGAAGCCCACGTTGATGTCCCTTTCCACGAATTCAGTGAGCCTAAAAGCGTCTATGAGCGCTTGCTCCTCTTCGGTGAAGTTGTCCGCGGGAGTCTTGCCTAAACACAGCTTCAGCAGGTCAGCCAGTTTCACGCCCGTAATCTCTGGCGGATTCTGGAAGCTTACAACCATGCCGAGTTGCGCTCGTTCTTCAACGCTCTTGTCGGTGATGTCGTTGCCCATGAAAGAGATGCTGCCGGAAACCACCTTGTACGTGGGAAGCCCCATCAGCGCGCTTATGAGCGTCGTTTTTCCAGACCCGTTGGGACCGAAGAGAATGTGGCTTTCGTGGCTCTTCAGGCTGAACGTGATGTCTTTAAGGATGAGCTTGCCTTCAACTTTAACTGATAAATTCTTGACTTCAAGTATGTTCATGCCAATCATGTAGCAGTCTTTTCAAGGGAAGATAAATCTTTTGAGCATCAGCTGTGGCACCGAGGTCACAAGGGCGCAAGGAGTTCAGCACGCAACTTCAGTCGCCTTGAACCATTTAATGACGGCTGCAACCCCTCAGACCTGTGATATGTATCGACAATTCACAACCCTTTACTTTCCATTTGAGACTACCTTATGCACCAGCGTCGGATGGACGGGAAATTAACTTCACAGCACGGTGAAGGAAACATCATGCAAGACAAACCCCGAAGAAACGCCGAAAGCAACTTCATTGGACTCTTGAATTTTATCGCTGACCCCGCAATTATTGTTGACGGAAAAGGGCTTTTCCTAATAGTGAACGACGCGTTTACGGATCTAACTGGGTTAAGGAAAAACGCGCTGTCTTTACTTGAAGTTCCAAACAAAATCCAAATTGTAGACGCCACAGAAAACGCACCAATGGTCAAATTGGATGCGGAAAAAATGTGCCGAGTTTTTGTTAACATAATTAAAAACGCCATCGACGCAATGCCGGAAAGCGGAACGTTGACGGTGAAAAGCAGGGAAGTGAACGGCAAGTTGGAAATATCCTTCAAAGATACTGTGGAACAGGCATGTCAAAAGAAACCTTAAGTGAGCTTAAGGGGGGAGTTCCGTTGTTCACTACTAAGGCGAAAGGCATGGGCTTCGGATTGCCCATCTGCAAACGTATAGCAGAGGCGCACGGCGGAAAAATCGCGGTGAAAAGCAAAATCGGGAAAGGAACTAAGGTGACTGTTACCATTTCAGTTGAACCCAAGCCAACAGATGAAGGGGGCGAAAAGTGGATTTTCAGCGAATCTCCTTTATCAACTATTACTGCAACAAAAGGCGTTGAAGGCTAAAGCTATATTGATGCAGCAGACGCTGATGTTTATCTCTTTCTGAACTTAATTAGAGGCTTATCCCACACATTTGAAACAGAAAAGCTATAAGTGCACTTTGCTTCTTTTTGTGGATAAATTAGAAGGCGTAGCAAACGAAAATTCATTTAGCCCAATATTGCTGGAAAAGCTTGATTCTCGGAGGTTCATAGTGGTGGACTACGTTTTTCTTTTGATAGCTGTAACTTTCGCGTTTTCATTGGGACTTGGCTTCTTACTGGAAAAATATCTGAGGATGCCCTAGATGTTCTCAGCTTTATTCTTAGGCATCATTTTCTCTTCATTCGGCCTCTTTCAAACAACAATCCAAGATGAAACCTTCAACGTGTTATCCACGATGGGCATGCTTTTCCTGCTCTTCATGATAGGCTTTAACCTGGAAATCGGGCAGATGAAACGCTTCGGAAAACAAATTCTCAAAGGCGCCATTCTGATCGTAACTCTTGAAGCCACCATCGTTGGGACGATTCTTTTCTTTCTGTTCCCTACACAGGTAGGCAACTCCCCATTAGTCGCCATTGTTGTAGCCCTCTCTTTCGTCACTGTCGCGCGCGCAGTTATACGCAATAAACTCAATCCCCCGCAAGGCAATATTGATCAGGCAATTATTGAGCTGCCTGCAGTACCAGAAATGGAGAAATGCTGAAACCTCCAAAATCGAGACATTACAATTAAGCCAGTAAAAAATGCGATTTTCTCACTATTAGAGACTTCGGGGACAAAAATCTCCCAATAGTTTGATGTGCCAAAATACCCATCTTTCATAATTTTGTTGACGTGCGCGTATTCCGAGGGTTTCTATGCCAAATGGGTCCCAGCGGGGCGGTCTTTTACATTAGTGGGGACCGACCGCAGTCGGAAGACGGGAGCCACAGCGACCGTCGAGGGACCCCTCTCAAAAGTGGGGTTTGGGAAACACGAGGCGCGCTTAACCCTCGTCGTTTGGAACATGCGAGTCGGCGGTCGCCGTCGAGCCTTTCCTTGTCAACATAAATAAAAAACTTCACGTTTTGCTTAAAATCAATAGCGCCCGCTCTGATAATTAATTCATTGATGTAAAAAAATGAAGGACTGTAGGCTAGTAATGATTTATTTGGGCATCAAAACTTTGTCGATTACATGGATTACGCCGTTGTCTGCTTTTACATCTGCTTTGATAATATTAGCGTCGTTGATTTTCACGTTTTTGTGTAGGTGCCATTTTGCTGCGTCGACTTTTACATCTTGTCCTTGCAGAGTTGTTATGTTTTTATGCACAACAACATCTGCAGCTGGGACTGCGCCGTTAACCACATGATATTTTAGAATTTCTGTTAGTTTTGGTATGTCTTTGAGCAAGCTTTCTACTGTTCCTTTTGGCAGTTTAGCAAACGCCTCGTCTGTGGGCGCAAAGACCGTGAAGGGTCCTTTGGTGTTTAACGTCTCAACTAGTCCTGCTGCTTTTGTTGCTGCATATAGTGTTTTAAAGTTACCCGCGGCCACCGCGGTGTCACATATACCTCCCATACTTTCACCTCCAAGAAATACCTGTATTAACATCCATTTTCAGTGATTTAAGCAAATGTTGTTGTACCATTACAGTAACAATAAAAAATTAGCTCATCTTTGTTTTCAGAGTCATCGAGTTGCTCGAAGCGCTTAACAGTCGTTCGTCATCTTCTGGAACGTGCGAGGCGGAGCGCAGCGACGCCGAGCCTTAACTTGAGATATACTGTCATATCTTGAGAAAAATCTGATTCTTTCCATCACTATTACTGTTTGATTTATCTTGAAATATCACAAGCCGCAAATGTTTTAAGTTCATAACTCAAAAACATTAGTTTACGGGTTTAAAAATGGCAACAAAAGCGGCAAACACCCTAAAAGAACTAGTCATCAGCATCATCGGCATCGTAATAGCCATAGTTCTTGCGGTCTTCGCGTTGGGCGTAGCTAACTGGGCACTAGACGTCTTCAACATTACTAATGAGATCGCTAGGGCAGCAGGGCTAATTGCAGTCGCAATAGTAATAGGACCATCAATAGCGGCTTTCGCCACCAAAAAATACTACTAAATCCCCTTCT
>CAZJQR010000013.1:0-31209 GCA_964548345.1 uncultured Candidatus Bathyarchaeia archaeon
AGTTTCCAACGCTTTTTCTGCGGCTTTTTTGTACCCGTCGATTATTATGGTTGGGTGTATGTTTTTGTCTATCAGCTCTTCAGCCTTGTTTAGAAGCTCGCCGGCTATTACGACGGCGGATGTGGTTCCGTCGCCTGCTTCGTTATCTTGTGCTTTGGCAACTTCGACCAGCATCTTGGCTGCTGGATGTTGAATGTCCATTTCATCTAGAATTGTGCGGCCATCGCTTGTTATCGTAACATCGCCGAAGCTGTCCACAAGCATCTTATCCATGCCTTTAGGTCCTAGGGCGCTTCTTATGCTTTCAGCCACGATTTTCGCGGCAGTTATGTTTCCGTGTTGCGCCTCTCTTCCGCGAGACCTGTTTGATCCTTCCCTTAATACGAGAACTGGCACCCCGCCAGCTTGTGCAGGTGCTGACAAATCAAGATAACCTCCTTTAATGCGCACAACAACAAAACACAATTGCCATATAAGTTTTTCTAGAAGATGCGTGCCGAACTAAGCTAAAGCTGAACTTTTACCATAATTTATTTAGTGTTTTCACGCAATTCAATCGGATGGCGGTTTAGCTTAGTACACAGCGACTTTGGCTACACCTCTGATTTTCAACAGTTCGGAAATTAATTCACCAGGAATTTTTTTCTCCACAATCAGCGTCAGTTTAGGTTCTGGGGAGAGTTCTGGATCGTCCACAATTGCTTGTCTGATGCTTAAGCCGGCTTCGGAGAGTATTGTGGCTGACTTAGCTAAGATGCCTGCTGTTTTTGCGTCGACGGGGGTTATTTCAACAACGCCTAAGTTCAGGGGTTTCGCTATTTCTTTCAACGAGTGCCCAGCCGACCGCATATCCTCAAAGATCAATCTGAGTTCGCGGTTGGCTTTGATGGTGTTTAACGTCTCGTTTACGGTGCGTCTGTCTACTCCAGCGGCTTTTGCGATGCGCACCGGTGGGATCTCGATTTGGTTTAGGTAAATCTTTCCGTCTTTTGCGGTTAGGCCGTTCTCTACGAGAACCTGCGCTACTTTGAGGCGTTCGGGATATTCTTGCAGGTGCTTTTTGATTGTGTTCCACATGAGACGCGTTCCTTCATGTACATTTGTGTACAGTAAAGTATAAATGTGCTTGTCAAGCTCCTACTGAGAACACAAAACGGAAGGAAACACCGTGCCGACTAAAAAAATACTTCTAGACGAAAATGAGATACCAAAACAATGGTACAATATCACTCCCGACTTGCCTAAACCGCTCCCTCCCTTTATAGACGCCGAGACAAAGGAACCTGGAGCAGGAATTGTTCCGAGAATATTTCCCAAGGCGATTCTCGGTCAGGAAATGAGTAAAGACCGATGGATCGACATTCCTGAGGAAGTGCGCGAAATCTACAGAATGTGGCGGCCAACACCACTCTTTAGAGCCACTGGACTTGAGAAGGCTCTGAAGACTCCCGCAAAAATCTACTACAAGTACGAAGGGGTCAGCCCTGCAGGAAGCCACAAACCCAACACTGCGGTTGCCCAAGCCTACTACAACCTGAAGGAAGGCACCGAACGCTTGACCACCGAGACAGGAGCAGGGCAATGGGGGTCAGCCTTATCATTCGCCGCCGCTATGTTTGGAATGAAAGCCACTGTCTACATGGTTAGAGCGAGCTACGACCAGAAACCCTATAGAAAAATGTTTATGGAAGCTTTTGGAGCACAATGTTACGCAAGTCCCAGCAAACAAACCGAAAGCGGCAGAAAAATCCTCGCAGAAGACCCTGACAGCACGGGTAGTCTGGGAATTGCAATCAGTGAAGCCGTGGAAGACGCTTTAGTCCACGAGAAAGAAGCCAAATACACTATAGGCAGCGTCTTCAACCATGTCTTGCTGCACCAAACGGTTGAAGGTTTGGAAGCTCAGAAACAGCTAGAAATCGCGGGAGACTACCCAGACGTGATGTACGGCTGCATAGGAGGCGGAAGCAGTTTCTCTGGGCTATTCTGGCCGTTCTACTACGACAAAGTTACTGGAAAAGCACCGAAAAACACGCGTTTCGTAGCCACAGAAGCCACGGCTTGCCCAAAGGTCACCAAGGGAGAATACAAATACGATCACGGAGACACAGCGAGAATAACTCCGCTGGTTCCGATGCACACCTTGGGTCACGATTTTATCCCAGCACCGATACACGCAGGTGGACTGCGCTACCACGGAATAGCCCCCACCATAAGCATACTCGCGTCAGAGAACCAGCTGGAAACTCAAGCCTACAACCAGATAGAGGTATTTGACGCAGCCAAACTTTTCCTCCGAACCGAAGGCATCATACCAGCACCCGAACCGTCTCACGCCATAAAAGCTACAATCGATGAAGCCTTAAGATGCAAGGAGACCGGGGAAGAAAAAACCATTCTCTTTTTGCTTTGCGGTCACGGCTTCTTCGACATGCAAGCCTATGATGAATACTTCAACGGTAGACTGCAACCATACGAGTATCCTGCGGAGAAAGTGGCAGAATCCATGGAGAAACTCCGTAAGCTCTATCCTTGGCTGGAAGACGTCAACAAGAAATACATAAGCTGCGAACCGCTCTAACGCGCCTAAAAATTGGTAAGAGCCGCAGTCTCTCATCCTATTTTTCTTCAATTGAATTTTTTTTAACTACAGTTTCAACGCTTTGCCATTCTGGCTTGGTCATTAACTTTTATTCACGTGTAGAGTAAGATAAGAGTCGTCTGGTGTCGTTTATGAACACCGAAAACAATCCCTCGTCTAACACAGCTAGTTCTCTTCCAACAAAAACAATAGGCTTGATTGTTAATCCTGTGGCTGGAATGGGTGGGGCTGTCGGGCTCAAAGGAACAGATGGAAAATCAATCGTTAATCAAGCGATATCTCTTGGGGCGAAGCCAGTGGCGCCAGTAAGGGCGGAAACCTTTCTCCACGAGTTGAATCTTGTTAAGAATAGCGTACGGCTTTTTGTGGGGGCTGGAAGCATGGGAGAAGACGAAGTCAAAACCGCTGGTTTCACCTATACGGTTCTCGGGGAGCGAAAGAAAGAAACAAACGCTGAAGACACGGTAGCCATCGCCAAGAAAATGGCGGATGCAGACGTTGCTCTTCTGGTTTTTTGTGGCGGAGACGGGACAGCCAGAGACGTACTAACGGCGGTCAGCATGTCTCTTCCCGTGCTTGGTGTTCCAACAGGGGTTAAGATGCACAGCGCTGTTTTCGCAGTGAACCCTCAAGCCGCAGCTAGTGTGGTGATGAGGTTTCTGTATGAGGCGTTGCCCCTTCGGGAAGCAGATGTGATGGATGTTGACGAAAAAGCCTTCAGGGAAGGTCGTGTTTCCGCTGAACTCTATGGGTACGTGCTTGCTCCTTACGAGCCTCACTTGATTCAAGCAAATAAGTTGGCAAGTCCAATGACCGAAAGTGAACTGCGTAACCAAGCAGCTATCGCGATATACATCATCGAAAACATGAAACCTGACGTGATATACATAATCGGTCCAGGCACCACAACCCGCACTATCGGCGACCTCTTGGACGCGAAAAAGACTCTTTTAGGCGTGGACCTTTTCCACAACAAGAAACTGGTGGCTAATGACGTAAACGAGAAGCAAATCTTGGAGGCGATAGCCGGAAAGCGCGTGCAGATCATCGTCACGCCCATTGGGGGTCAAGGCTTCATTTTCGGAAGGGGAAACCAGCAGATAAGCCCCCGAGTAATCCGCCGCGTAGGATTGGACAACATAATCGTAGTCGCGACCGAAAGCAAATTGAGAAGCGTGAAGACTCTGAGGGCAGACACTGGAGACCCAAGCTTAGATGCTGCTTTCCGAGAGCGCAAAATGAAAGTTGCAGCCGACTACAGCATTGAACACGAGATGCGAGTTGAGTAAGCCGTCGGTTCAGTGGCAAATGGAAATATAGACCTTTATGACAGTAATCTGTTGTTAACTTGAGGCTGAAAACTTGATTCCAATAAACCTTCCCAAAATCGGCGAAGAAGAAATCGAAGCCGTCGTTAAAGTCATGAGAAGCGGCCAATTGACCAACGCACTTGGCACGGGTCCCGCGGTCACACAATTCGAGAAAAACTTCGCAAAATTCGTCAGTGTAAAACACGCTATTGCAATGAACACTGGCACTGCCGCGTTGCACTCCGCCATAGTGGCGGCGGGCGTGAAGCAAGGCGACGAGGTAATACTGCCCAGCTTTACCTTCGTGGCTACCGCCGAGGCGGTGGTGATGGCTGGCGGCAAACCCGTTTTCACCGACATAGACCCCGACACTTACAACGTTTCTCCCGATGAAATCGAAAAGAATGTGACAGAAAAAACCAAAGCGGTGGTGCCCGTTGACCTGTACGGTTTGTCCGCTGACATCAAGCCTATACGAAGGGTCGCTGGGGAACACGATTTGGCTGTTGTGGAAGATGCCGCTCAAGCTCACGGCGCAACCTACGCGGGGAAGCCTGCAGGAGTTTTTGCTGACGCTGCTTGCTGGAGTTTTTACGCGAGCAAGAACATGACCACGGGCGAGGGCGGTGTCGTGACAACGGACATTGATGAGATAGCGGAGACTTTGGGTTTGATAAGAACCCACGGGGAAAAAGCCAAGTATGCTTCTTTGATGTTAGGTTGCAATTATCGCATGTCAGAGATACAAGCCGCTATAGGTATTGTGCAGTTAGAAAAGTTGCCTCGTTTTGTGGCTAAGCGGCGGGAAAACGCCAAAAGGCTGACTGAGGTGCTTGCGGCGTCAGACAGGCTGAAGTTGCCCGAAGAATCAGAAGAACGGCGGCACAGTTGGTATCTCTACACGGTTAGGCTTCAAAATGCCGCAGAAAGCGAACGAAACAGGATTGTAGAAGAACTTCGGCGAAAGGACATAGGCACCGCAGCGTACTACGTACATCCCGTGCACCTCATGCCTTTTTACCGCGAGAATTTCGGTGAGCGCTCACTGCCTGAAACGGAAAAGGCAGCGCAGCAGGTTTTCTCTTTGCCTATCCATCCAGGCGTCACGGAAGCGCAGGTGGACTACATTGGCAAGACGCTTCTTGATCTCTTGTAGCAAGCTTCAGCGTAAAGGTCCACGTGGATCACTTGTTTAGTGCTTCATTGCCGCACTTGAATTGCAAAGTGGATGAGTAGACTGTAAGAGTTAAATATGCTTTTTATTACTAGGTTGTCTGTTTCGAAGAAGTGTTGGACGATTTTCTCAAGGGGTGCGTGAAACAATTGGCTGATGAGGAAGATATTTCACGAGTTAAGGTACGATTCTTGCTTGAGGGCGTAGGTGAAGCGGAAGGAGAGCTTGTTAGGTTTTTGGCGCCCAGAACAGTGGACACGATTGTTCGAAAAATTCCTGTTGAAGGCAGGGCCGCTTTATGGAAAGAAGAGGTTTACTTTGAAATTCCAGTTAAAATCGGCGAAGAAAAAGCTAAACCAACTGTGGAAACTGGAGCCATAGCTTTTTGGCCCATGGGAAGCGCTTTATGCGTGTTTTTTGGTGACTCGCAGCCTTACAGTCAAGTGAACATTTTGGGGAAAATCACCAAGAATCTGGAGCTGTTTAAACAGGTTAAAAGCGGCGCCACAATTAAGGTTGAGCTGCTAGGTTAGTAGGCTAGTGAGCTGTCCTCCCACATCTGCAGGAATCGTGCGCACTCTTCTTTCACGTTTTCGTCTTGGCTCTTTTCTTTTAAAACTTCCAAGAATTGTATGCGTTTTTCAACTGAACGCTTTTCCGCGTTTCCTCCGTAATAAAGTTCACCTTCAAGGTACTCCTTCATCTGATTGACTTTTTGAATGAGGAGGCTCGCGGCGTCAACGGGATTTTCAACCGCAAACTTGTTCGCCCATATCCCCGCTTCTGTTTCGCGAAGCTGAGTTATCCCGTCAATTTCTTTTATCTGCCTGATGTAAGTCCTTAAAAACTCGTAGTACCCCGCGGTTTTCACCAGTTCGAGAGTTTCTTCGACTTTTTGCTTGAATTTCGGGCTTCCTTCTACTGTTAGAACGTGCTTATAGCCTTCTTTTATGAGCTCTCGCGCGGTCTTGACTTCTTTCTCGGTGTAAACTCTTTCTGGAAACTTCAAGTTGCTTACTCCATTTTTCGACGGTGAAAATTTGAAAAAAGTTTAACGTTGCCTTTGAAATTAAGCGGGTGCGGGTTTGTATATTTTTATGTTGTGGTTTCCTGAGACCAGTTGCACAGCGCCGTTTTGTTCCAGTTGCTCCAAGAAATCTTTGGCTGCGCTTATTCGTATGTTGAATCTTGAAGCCACGGCGTAAGGTGTCAAAACGTTCATCTTCTTTACTTCGTTAATGTTCTTCGGGTTTTTGGCGTCTGGAGGTGCTACTCCTATGGTTCTTCTTTCCCTTGGTGCGGCCTTTTCTTTCTTCTTATCTTTAGCTTTGTCTTCTTCGTCTCTTTTTTCCTGCATGCGCTCCATTTGTTTCAGACCGAGTTTCTTTTTTCCACCCATTTTTTTCACTTCAATAGACTAGTCGGTTGCTGAACTATAAAGGCTGGGTTATTTCAACTTTATGCCTGTTCTTCCACTCTTTGATTGGGACGCCGAGTTTTCTTTCAACTTCGGGTCTGTGGATGGAGTTCATGGTGCAGAACGGTATTATGCGGCCATCTGGGACGGCGTAGTGGATCACGCAGCGCTGTACGCGTTCCAGGTCGAAGTTGTACGGATCCATGAAGTGCATGGAGGAAAGTAGGATTGTTTTCCTTTGCAGGTCGCCCAAGGACTGGTAGCTTCCTTCCGTCAGCACTCTTAAGAGGTATTTTCTCAGAAAACTGAATTTCACGTGCCTCGCTGCTCCGAGCAGGCGAAGTTTGGCTTTTTTCTTGCTTCCTGCTGAGGCGTCCGCGTAAACCTTTTTCATGGCTCCAACAAACTTGTCTGCGTTAGCGTAACGGGTAATCGGCGTGATTTTGCCGTCTTCCACGAAGAGGTACGTAGCCATGCCGCAGTGTGGGTGAGCCGTGAACTCCACGTATCGCTTGTCTTGGAGCGCGCCTACAGCTTTCGAAACTGGAACAACCGTGGGCACGGGATAGAAGTCTGAGACCTTGATTTTGCCTTCGGTTTGTTCCTCGACGAGGCGCATGAAGTCGGGGATTGTGATGCGCATGCGGTCGCGTTCTTTTTGGGGCAGGCGTCCGCAGAGGGAGATGGGTTGAACGTTTATGCATCTTATCACGTCGAAGTTGTCTACCGCGAAGTTTATGATGTCGCCGAGTTGGCTGTCGTTGACTCCTTTTACTAGCGTGACCACCAAGACTAAGCTGTGTATGCCTGCTTGGCGGCAGTTTTCAATAGCTTTCATCTTCGTGTCAAGTAGGTCAACGCCGCGGATGAACTTGTAAACCTCTGGTGTTAAACCGTCGAATTGCAGGTATATGGTGCTTGCTCCCGCCTCTTTCAGTTCTCTGCAGTAATCAACGCTCTGTGCGAGTCGAAGTCCGTTCGTATTGACTTCCACGTGGCGGAAACCGAGTTCTTTTGCTTTTCGAATAAAGTCGAACAGGTCGTTGCGGATTGTTGGTTCGCCGCCGCTGAACTGAAGCGCCGTGGCTGGCACGGGATCATTGGCGCGCAGGTTCTCCAGCATTCCTGTCACCTGTTCCTTAGTGGGTTCGTACACGTAGCCCGCTGCCGCGGCGTTCGCGAAGCAGACTGGACATGTGAGGTTGCACCTGTTCGTTATGTCGATTATGGCAAGCGCGGTGTGGGATTTGTGCTCTGGGCATATGCCGCAGTCATATGGGCACCCGTTGACGGTTTCTGTGCGCGGGTTGTTCATTCCGTCGCCGTCGTACCTGAGTTCTTCAGCCCGCAAGTATTGGTCATAATCCGACCAGTATAACTCTTGGAAGGCTCCGTGTTCAGGGCACTCTTTTTTGATGTAAACCTTGCCGTCTTCCTCAAAAATCGAGGCGTCTAAAACTTTCAAGCATTCGGGGCAAATGCTTTTCGTATCCTTAATTTCGTTCATGTTTTTCACTACACCTTTCGGTGACTGGGCTTTTCGAAGGGCTTAAGAGCGAAAACGGTCATAAATGTTTCCAAACGTTTCCTAAGGTGATTGAGGGGAATCAGGATGTCAATCAGCGAAAACACCCGCGATACCCTGCGGGAAATGGGCTTGAACGCCTACGAGATAGACGCTTACATCGTGCTCCTGGAAGGCGGGCAGATGACCGCTATGGAGGTCAGCCGAGAGGCTGCTGTTCCCTACTCAAAAATCTATGAAGTTCTGAACTCGCTTAAGCAGAAGGGCTGGGTTAAAAGCTCCGAAAGTCGTCCGTTCAAATATTACCCAGTTCCCCCCGTTGAGGCTGCTTCGTTCACGAAGCTTCGGCTTGAAGATAAGTACCAAAGCTGGGAAAGCACTGTGGCTGAGGAACTGCAGCCCATGTACGAGAAGCGGGAACTAGTGGAGCACCCGGACATGCTGATACTGCGGGGGCAGCAGGCGGTTCTAAGCAAGCTGGAGGAGGTTTTGAAGAAAGCCACGAAAGAGGTTATGATTGCGGCTCCAGAATTCGCACGCGCCATAATCGCCTCAGCAGACCCCTTAATGAGTGGGTTAAAGAAAACGGTAAGCGTTAAACTCATGGTGGCGGGAAAAGCTGAAGACTGGCTTTTTCTGAAGAAAATTCCCTGCGTAAGCGAGTTGCGCCTCAGAAATCACATGTTCGGCGGTGGAGTAATCGCTGACGGTAAAGAAGCCATGCTTTTCTTGGGGGAAGACAAGCCCAGCCTAGTCATATGGAGCAACCATGTTGGGCTGGTTGGTTTTGCGCGTGAGTATTTCCAGTTCCTATGGGACTCTTCTACCACCGCTTAAGTGAAAGAAGCGGGTGAAGTCTGCTTTTTCCTTCGCCTGAAAAATGAAACAGCCAAGAGAACTACCAGAATTGCGGCTAATGTTACAATAACAAACGGTATCAGGTTTGATTCAGAGAATAAACCTGTTGATGGCGATGAAGATGGGGTTTATGTTGGCGATAAGGGAGCGTAGTCTTTCCACACGATAGTTTTGCTACATTTTCTTCAGTGAACCAGTAGTTCTTTCTATAAATAGAGGGGGTATAAGTCAAAAACCGCAAGAGTGTCGGAAACCATAATTGATATAAACAGACTTCCTAAACTATCAGAAACGTAACGGTTAGAAACCTAACGCGAAATCTGGTGGGTGACAAGCATATTAAACGTCGCAATGGCGATATCCGTCCTTATCTTAGCGATACTTTTAGACCTGATTTTAGGTGACCCATCTCCGAATAATCCAGAGAAGTACGCTTTCAAGATGCACCCAACCGTCTTGATGGGCAAATTTACCAAAGCGTTAGAACCCCACCTCAAAAGCCCAAACCCAAGAAAAGCCAAGCTAAAAGGCGCCTTTTTGGCGATAATAGTTATTTCAGTTTTCACAATACCCGTTTACTTCGGGTTATGGGCGATCTACACTTTCCTCAGCTACATAATTTACGCCTTCTTCGCCATAATCCTCCTAAAACTAACAATATGCATAAAACTCGAAACCGACTGGGCAAAAGCCGCAGCCAAAGCCATCGCTTCAGAAGACATGACGGAAGCCAAAAAATACTCACATTTCTCACGAAGAGACTCCACAGACCTTAGAGGACAGCAAATCAGCTCCGCAGTTATAGAATCCATGGCGGAAAACCTAATCGACTTCAAACTCTCACCCATACTCGCATACGCCTTCTTCGGAGTCACAGGCGCAATCGCCTTCCGCGCAGTCAACACCCTCGACGGAATGGTCGGCTTCAAAGACGCAGAACACTTGCATACAGGCTGGTTCAGCGCAAACCTAGACCACGTAATCAACTACATACCTTCACGCTTAACAGGCATCCTGATTATAGCCGCTGCAGCAGTCCTAGGCGAAGACTACAAGAACGCTTGGGCGATCGCCAAAAGAGACCACCAGAAAACACCAAGCCGAAACCACGGTTGGCCAATGGCATCCATGGCAGGTGCCTTGCGTGTGCAATTGGAAAAGCCTGGCCAGTACGTACTCGGCGAACAAACTGAGCCACTTACCCCAGACAAAATACTGCGTGCACTGAAAATCCGAAACATGACCATAGTGTTATGCGTACTTCTTGTTCTGCCCATTATCTTGCTAACAAGACTATACTTGTTCCCTTATTAGGCCACTCAAAAGACTGCCTAAGCACAGATCTTCTCAAGCATTGTTTTCCACATCTCTGCCAAAACAAGTACCTTTTCCAGCAGCAATTATCAAAGCTGCACTGCACATTTCTACCACACCAAAGCAAACAACGCAATCATCCTACCTATCTCATTAGTTGCGCCGAATACGTCTCCGTTTACCCCGCCAAAAATTCTTTTAGATGAAACTACCATCAACCCGCCCACTACAATGCCTAACGTTACAGCTAACCCACCTTGCAAACCCGAAAGTAATACCCCAATAAGCATTGAAAAAACTAGCGCAATTAAGTACAAACCATGTTTATTCTTCATCGAATCAATGAAAATCGAACCCAATCCCTTTCGTAAAGATGAACCCTGCCATGCACATGTGACCATAGCCAGCTTCGCTGAAGTTTCAGCCACTATAAGAGATTGAATAATTGCTTCAGGCTTTACCAAAAATATAAACAATAAAGTGCAGAATGAAACAGCAATCGCCATAAAAGCTCCTGTGCGAGTAACTGTCCACGCGTGAGCAATCCTTATTTTCTCTTCAACCGACGCCTTCCGAATCCCTAACGCGTTGCCTACGTCAACCAAACCATCTAAATGCTGAAGCCCTGTAAGAACAAACAAAAAAGCCAGTGTCACAACACTTGTAAACACTCTAGCCAGATAAAAAACGAACGCGTTCTGAGAACCAAAGAAAAACGAAGAATTCAAAAAATCGAACAAAAGTGACAGAAAATTATACGCAAACAAGGAGTAAAGCCCAGCCAAAAAACCTATCAAAGCTCCTATCGCTGGAAAGAGAAACATAAAACGAGCCGAAGTCTCAACGAAACTCTCGTCCTTCGTCGGTGAGATAGTCGTTAAAAACGACATTAAGTCTCTAAAGACTTTGAGGACGCCCATTATGATTAAACCACAATACCCTAAATGGCTAAATCATATAACGTTTATGGATCGTCTGAGATAAAACAAAGAATTCACGCGTCACAGATTAAGCAACAACATATCATCCATGTTACAAAAAGCTTATAGCTAGCTTTAACGATTGTTTTAGCGGTTCTCCCAAGCGGGAACGTACCTAAAGCTGACGGAGAAAAATGACAATGAACGTACCCCGAGTTGTTATCACAGGGCTCTACGGCGAAGGAGGCAAGACAACAGTTGCCACAGGGCTAATGGGAACCCTTAAGAAGAGATGCCTTAAGGTTCAACCGTTTAAAGTAGGTCCAGACTACATAGATGGAAGCTATCACACCGCAGTGACCAATAGACCTTCAAGGCATCTGGACCCTTGGCTAACATCGCCTCAGGCAGTACTGGAAATCTTCGAAAACGCTTGCAGAGATGCTGACGTCGCCGTGATTGAAGGCTTTATGGGACTCTTCGACGGCCTCACGCGCATGGTAGACGATATGCAAGATTTTGGAAGCACTGCGCAGATAGCTCAAATCCTGAAGGCGAACGTTGTTCTAGTTTTGGATGTTACTGGCATGCGAATGAACGCTGCCACCGTTGTCCACGGGTTCAAGTCGTTTAACAAAAAGGTGAAAGTCAAAAGCGTTATCCTGAACAATGTTAGAAGCCAGCAGCAGGCGGAATGGATGAAGCAAACTATTGAATCAGCTACGAAAGTGCCTGTGTTTGGCTTAATTCCCCACAGCGAGGAAATCTTTTTGCCCACTAGGCGTGGAGGTCTCATTCCGATTCCTGAAAGAGAATCACTGAGGACAACGGTGTCTAGGCTAGTTGAATATGTTGGAGAACGCGTGGACATTGACGCAATATTTGGTATAGCCAAAGATGCGGAAGAACTGCCAGACATAGACAGCGTGGTTTATCCGTCCCAGCCAAGTAGGAAAAAAGTTAGGCTCGGTATGGCGCTTGATGAAGCCTTCAACTTTTACTACCCGACAAATGTTGATCTCTTGAGAGCATATGGAGCAGAGACCGTGTTTTTCAGCCCTATTCATGATGAAAAATTGCCCTCAAACCTCGACGGCTTATACTTTCCAGGCGGATTCCCTGATATGTTGGCAGAACAACTGACAAAGAATCAAACAATGAGAAAGAGCGTTAAGGATGCGGTTCATGGTGAAATGCCAGTGTACAGTGAACATGGCGGTTCTTTGTATTTAACTAAATCAATAGCCAACATTGAAGGCTCGGTTTTCCCCATGGCTGGGGCACTTTCAGGAAACGCCTTGATGGAAAAGAAGCTTCAGGCACTGGATTCCACGCTTATGGAAACAATTAACAACAATTTACTGAGTAAAATGGGAAACGTTATTCACGGTCACGAATATCACTTTTCAAGGATTATAGATGTTCCTAAAGACGCAAAGTTTGCTTTCAAAATGGGTATCGGAAAAGGCGTCGACGGACAGCATGAAGGATGGATTGAACACAACAGCCTATCTTTGCTTGGGCACCTTAACTTTGGCTTTAACAAGGAATTTGCTGAGAATTTAATCAAACGTTGTGAACAGTATCGCCACAAATGACATGAACCATGATTTTTTGAGATAGCAAAATTTGATAAGCCTTATTTCTTTTCGCTTAGAAAGGCCTCAGCGCTGTCCATGTAAAGCCAAGGCCTCTTTCCTCCCTTATCAAATTTCTTGCTGAACTTACCGATCTTAATTGCTTCTTTGAAGAAGGGTGCATCCATAACCATTGTGTGGTAACCTTCGCCGTCTTCGCTGCAAACGTCTATGTCGTGTTTGTCGGCGAGCGCCTTGAGCTCTTTTATGGAATCTTTATTGAGTTCACGACCCAGCCATTCCTCGCCGAAGTAAGACGAGTTTATACAGTACATTGTGGGTCGTAGACCCGCCGATATCTCCTCTTTTAAAACGTCGTAAGTGTCCCCAGAGGGATTCTCTACTGGCATAAACAATTTCAAGCCCACCTCGTCGCATATCAGCTCATAATACACTTGGTGCACCCGAGCACATGCTTTGCCGACGATGTCGCCTGTTACGAAGCCTTCAATTCCAGCCTCTTTTTTCAGACGAGCGAGGGCATTGAGGATGTCTGGAACGGGGTCTTTTGGATTTTTAATTTCAGTTTTGATTTGAGGAGTTCGCATAACTTTGGACTGCAGCTCCATAATCGGAAAGCTATGGAAAATGTATGGTTCCATGTACTTGAATGTCAGGAGAAACGCCACATCGTGACCCTGCGCTACTGCCTTATGATACGCTAAGCAGCATTCTTTGCCTCCGCTCCAGTGGACAGCAACCTTCATTCAACCACTCTCATTTACCTGCAGGGTTTATGATGGAGGAACATTTAACAATTTTGCATAAGCTTAACTTGAGCCTTAGCGAGCGGTTTGTCCCTAAATTACGTGCTTCCGATGTTTTCTGTCGCTTCTTTTGGCAGGTGATAGGACGCTCATAGGTCTGCAGCGGGTAAGTTTGATGGAGTCAGGATTTACCGAAAGTTTATTAGCTTCAAAAAAGAGCTATTTAGTTTTGTAAATTGAGGTCAGGGTATGAAAAAGAGGCGACTTGGAAGAACCAACCTCAACGTTTCGGTTGTCGGGTTTGGCGGCGAATGGGTTATTCCCAGTTCTGTAGAATATGCATGCAAAATGTATGAGCGTGCTCTTGACTTAGGCGTCACCTACTTCGACGCGGCTCGCATCTACGGCAACGTCGAGGAAAAACTTGGTATGGCATTGGAAGAGGTCAGAGACGAAGTGGTAATCGCAACCAAGACGCACCATTTATTTAACCCTGATGCCGCTCGGGTTGGTTTGAAGCAGAGTTTGCGCAACCTTCGAACTGACAGAGTAGATATAGTCATTGTACAACACATCGACCACGAGAAGACGCTGCAGCGATTTTTGGAAGAAAAGAGCGCACTTTCAGTCCTTAAGGAAGCCCGCTCCCAGGGAAAACTGGATTTCATCGGGCTTTCTGGTCACAAACCGAACGTTCTAGCCAAAGCCATACGGACTGGAGAGTTTGACATGATTCTTACTCCGTTTAACATCATAAACCGTGAGGTAACTGAGGAGCTGTTACCTTTAGCCAAGAAGTTGGACGTAGGCGTGGCTGCCATGAAGGCTTTTGGTGGACCAAACCAGCGTTTCGTGCAATTCGAATTGGCTAAAATTGTGCCAGAAAAAGCCGAGTTCAATCGTATATTAGGAGAAGGATACTCTAGGACGAAGCGGTGTCTCGGGTACGTTTTGTCTCATGATGTTCACACAGCTGTTTGCGGTTGGAGCAGCATTGAGGATGTTGAGTCTGCTGCGAAAGTGGCTGCGAATTTCACTGGCTTAACTCCGAAAGAAAAAGCTGAGTTAAGATTTGGCGAGCTGCCGCCCGAGCCGTTCTGCCGAGATTGCGCACTCTGTTTACGCTGTCCAGAAGGATTGAAAATACCCCTAATACTGGCGCTCGACAAATACTTCACCTATTATGGAATAAAAGACTGGACCAAAGAGGTTTACGAGAGACTCCCAGTCAAGGTAACTGATTGCACCAAATGCGGTGAGTGTGAGCCAGAATGCCCATACAACCTGCCCATAATGAAAATGTTGGACCAAGCGCACGAGAGATTATCCAAGTAGAAGGCTGATAGCTAAAAAAATTCGTTTCTGCGAACTTAAAAGCCAAGCGCGCGCGCTATCCCGTTGACGTACATCGATTTATTCAGAGAAGATAAAGCCTGCGTGGAGAGGTTTGGAGACGACTACAAGGCTTACATGAAAAAGGTGCCCAGAGCAAACTTTTTGCTCGGTATCGTGCGTCGACGTAAAAGGTGAGGCGTTCCAGTTAGCTTTCCCTTTTCAGAAAAGAAAATAAACATGGTTTTTTCCTAGTTCAGAGGACATGTTAACGGTGGAAAGAGAACGGAGTTTAGTTGTTGAATGAAGAAAACTTCGGTTATGGTGCTTTTGGTCACTCTCGCGGTTATTTTCTTGTTATTCCTGTCTTCCTTCACGAATGGTACGTCCACTAATCCCTGTGGCTCATGTCATCCAGGAAAAATCTATTCTCAATATTTCGACATCCTTGAGGGAGACAACGCAACCCAAATTCCCTCAGCCATCGAAGTAGGGGAGACTCAAGCTGTCTCGGTTGTTGTTGAAAACAATGGAGACCCAGGTAGTTACTCGATATTGTCTGATGTTTCCGTGACATTTGCTTCGAAAAACGGTCATTTTTCAGTTAACTCCCCCACGTACAACATTGGTGATTTGCCGTTAGGCGAGGAAACGGCTACGTGGCAGATTACGGGAGTTTCAGAGGGGGTTGATTCACTATTAATCACGGCTAGCGGAATTAATAGGCAACATAGAACTCTTACCTTTTTGTTTTTAGATACCTATTCTCCTTCAATAACAGTGGGGCACCCCTCCCCGACGCCCGCTTCAACGCCATCGTCCACTCCACCCATCGCCCCGCTTTCAATCGCGCTGATGTCTCCAACTAGTGGTGAACGATGGGCAGCTGGAACAGTTTACACGATAAAATGGTACACGAGCGGCGGCACGAAGCCGCTGACCATAACGCTGGATTACAGTGTATCAAGCATCAACGGGTCTTGGACGACCATCGCGGCGGGCATAGCTGACAATGGGTCGCTGACCTGGGAGACGCCGAACGCCACAGCAACAATCTACATTCGTGCTTTCGCCACCGATTCGAGCAATCCAACCCAAAGCGCCTTGATGATAAGAAACGTTGAGGTCAACGAGGCTTGGACGCCTCCATTAATCATGATCCCCGTCGTACTGCTTTTCACCGCTGTGCCTGTACTGATTCTTTTAAAGTGGAGGAAGCAAAAGCAGGCACAAGCAAAGTCTGAAGGGAACGGGAAATGGGCAGTCACGAGCTAAACTCAACTATGCTGTATGTACATCCGCCTCTGGCAATCGCAGGATACGTCTTCATTTTCCTTTTCACAGCAGCTCTGTTCTTGGCTCGCAACCGAGAAAAAAAGGCAACCCAGTTGTTCGGGCTCGCAGCATGGATATTCACGCTGCTCGGTTTGGTGACCGGCATGGTTTGGGCTCAGATAGCTTGGGGAAGCTACTGGTCTTGGGACCCAAAAGAGACTTTGACACTGCTGCTTTTTGCAGCCGTCTCAGCGAGCCTTGTGCTCTATTACGAGAACACTTGGAAAGCGGCAAAGTGGGTATCACTATCTTCCTGCGTTCTCTCCGCCATTACGGCTTCAAGTTCCTTTTTGATAGCAGGGTTACACTCATTCCTTTGAAGAGTCTACCACGCACTATAGTGATGTACACATTCGATTTCGACACGTGACGTATTCCTTCCTTTCCTTCTGCCGCCGTCCCATATGATTGCTGAATCGAGCTTACAGTCCTTAACCCTATCGGCATGGAGTAAATCAAGTTGGTGAGAACTAAATATTAAAATTTAATGCAAAAAATGGGAAATGATATGGCGAGTGCGTTTATACTTGCGAAGTGACTGTGACGCTTGAAAGAGCAGGTCAAAGGGACAATACAGTCTGGGCATTGAAGTGAAACGATATTCAGAATTTACTGGAATCATTTAATTTTTTTTCGTATTGAAAAGCTGCAATGAAGATAAGAAGTTTCTTAAAGTGTTTTAAACTTGCCAAGAAAACCCCCTAGCTCACCAAACCTATTATCAGGAAGAACACGCGCGCGCTTTAACATTGCTCTCAGTTTTTGTGAGATTGGTAGGATGCGTGGGTTGCTTCCTTTTTCTGGTGTTATGTTTAGTGTTCTTTGTTCTTCGTTGTAGTCTGTCCATTTTAGTTGTGTTGCTTCTCCAATGCGTATGCCTGTTTCTTTTAGTGTTTGAAGTAGTGTTGCCATGACTTTACCAACTGATGCGATTAGTTGGTCTATTTCCTGTTCTGTTGGTATGAATGGTAGCCTTTCGACTGGTTTGTATCTTGGTGGTTTCCATTCTATTTTCTTGAATTTGTAGAATTCGTTTAGGATTTTTACAGTTGTTTGATTTGTGGAGTCTTTCCAGCTTTGTTTAGCTATTATTTCCTTTACTTCTTCGGGGTTGAACAGGTTACAAAGTTTTATTAGTCTGTTTAGTTTCTTGATTCTGCTGTATATGGTGGAAGATTTGAAACCGTCTTTGTGGAGCGTGAATTCGTAAAGTGCCAAGTCGCCCTTCAGCTTCTGAAATACGGCGGATTCCTCAGAAAATAGGTGTAACCCTTGTAAACCCGCCGTACCCGAGTGGATCTCACCGTCATCCACCCTTCACCCCATTGGGTTTGGGGTATTTGGCGGCTGTTCTGGAGAAGAACCAATACAAAGTGGACGTGATTGATTGCCAAGCTCTCGGGCTTTCATATGCAGGATTTAAAAGCGAAATTGGTAAGCGCCAACCCAACATAGTCGGAATCACATCAACCACGCTTACGTACAAGTCTGGGCTGCAAATAGCAAGTATAGCCAAAGAAGTTTGTCCGAACTGCTTAACCATTATGGGTGGTCCCCACGTTACATTTTGGGACGACAAAGCACTGGAAGAGTGCCCAGAATTAGATGTTGTGGTACGGAGAGAGGGTGAAGAAACCCTGATAGAAATAGTGCAGAGGCTGGAAGCAGACAAGAGCTTTCACGATGTGATAGGTACAACGTGTAGAAAAGACGGAAAAATCGTGAGAAATAAGGACAGACCATACATAGAAGATCTGGATAGCCTCCCGTTTCCAGCTCATCATCTCTGGCCTCTGGAGAGTCTTCGAAAATATGGAAATATAGTTTATCCGTTAACAACAAGCAGGGGCTGCGTCTACTGGTGTGACTTCTGCACCGCGGTCAGAATGTTCGGACGAAGATACCGAATGAGAAGCCCGAAAAACGTGGTGGACGAACTTGAGTTTCTTCACAAAACCTACGGTGCGAAACAGTTTACGTTCTATGATGACGCATTCACCGTTGATCAACAAAGAACTGAAGAATTATGTGCTGAGATTAGAAATCGAGGATTGAAAATAAAATGGGACTGCGAAACCCGAGTGGACATGGTCACAAAAGAGTTACTCCGTAAAATGAGGGATGCAGGCTGCATAGCTGTATGGTTTGGGGTTGAGTCAGGCTCACAACGGGTTATAGACGCCATGAGTAAAGGGATCTCCATCGAACAGACGAGGAGAACCATCCGATGGGCAAAAGAAGTTGGGCTGATGACTGTGACCAGCGCGATTCTAGGCTTCCCAGGGGAAACCAAGGAATCAGCCTTGGAGACCACAAAGCTGGTAGAGAGCATGAGCCCTGACGACGTAGGTTATTACATAGCTACGCCTTACCCAGGAACTCCCATGTACGATCACGTCAAAGAAAAAGGTTGGCTAAAGATATTTGACTTTGACAAATATGATACCGCGACGCCCGTTTTTGAGACTCCGACATTAACCATGGAAGAGTTGCGAGAAATCCGCGAAGAGGCTTTTCACAGGTTCTATCTTCGCCCTATGCACATTCTCCGCATATTCTCCAAGGGGGGTATGTACGGGTTTTCATTAACCAAAACAGCGTTAGCGCATTTCCTTAGAGCAGTTAAGTCGAAATTCTGACTTTGAATCGAGTGCACAAACGCCTATTTTCAGGCGAAATGCCTCTCACATCCACGATAGCGTTGACTTTAAAATGGCAGTGGCGAATCTTGCGTTTCGATGAGTTTTACGGAAACTTGGGCTTCTCACTCATTTTTCCTAATAAAACTTTAAGTGCCTTCTTCGGGTCCCGCAGGGCTCTTATGAGTTTATCGCGAGTAAGAGTCGGATTTACCAGATTAGCTCGCGCGCATAATTCACGCAAATCGTCTGCCGTGAACTCAGGAGTTTCGATGAATGGTTCAACTGCAGCTAAAGCTTCATCGCTGAAGCAGTCCCTTATAAAACCACCGCTTTTAGCCTGTTCATAAAGTTCGGTTCCGTACAGAGGAGTGGCATAACTGAAGTAGAAACTATCTGCGCCTAGCCGCCTCAGTTTATAAGCGTACTTTATGGTGGCTTCAATGTCCTTTTTTGTTTCGCCTATAAGTCCAATAATGAAAAAACAGCCCACCTTGATCCCCACTTTCTTGGACAAAACCACCGCATTCTCCACTTTTTTCAGGTCTAGGTCCTTTTTGATAATTTTATCTACGACGCGTTGAACCCCAGACTCGGGAGCAATCCGAATTTTCCTACAGCCGGATGCCTTCATTTTTCTCAAAAGTTTTTCATCAAGGGTATCCGCTCTAACGCCGTTCGGAGTGTACCATTCGATGTCTAACCCTCTTTTCACAATTAGATCACAGATGGTTTCCATCCTTTTCGTGTTTAGCGTCATATTGTCATCCAAGAAGTCTATTTGTTTAACACGGTAAGTTTGAACTACGTTCTCTATCTCGTCAACCACGTTCTCAGGGCTTCTGCCGCGCCACTTTCTTCCCATAACGACGTGAATAGAGCAGAAAATGCAGTGGTATGGGCAACCTCTGCTAGTGATCATCATCGTCCATGGTTTGTGTATTTCTCCTCGCGGAGGGTTTTCTTTTACGGCGATGAAGTATTCTTCCATGGGAAGCAGGTGTCTTGCGGGAAAGGGTAGAGTATCCAGATTTTGAATTGCAGGCCTTGGAGGCGTGATAACGGTTTCCCCATTTTTGAGGTAGCCTATTCCTTTTATTTCCTTGAGATTCGCCGTTGTCCTCTGCTCCAGTGCTCCGACTAACTCCGACATAGTGTACTCTGCTTCACCTATTACCACAAAATCGATGTTGGGATGCATAAGAGAATCAGCAGTTCTTGCGGAGGGATATAGTCCGCTCAACACGGTAACAATGTCTTTGTCGATGCTTTTTATTGTTGAGGCGACCTCGTACGCGGTTTTCCACCAGCCAGAGAATGGAATGTGGATTTCGATGATGTCGGGTGACCACCGTTTAACCCTTTCTGCTATCTCTTTGTTTGATAGACCTACCCGATATTTTGTTCCATCTATTTCCTCAAGATTTTTCCTGCCTTCCGTAGGGGCATCTATAATGTGCACCTTATGCTGCCTTTCGAGCAACGCCGCCACATATGCTAATTCCAAAGGTTGAAATACATTCGGTTTCCCCCACGATTTCGGATGGATACGAGGTGGATTAATCAAACAAATACGCATTTTTGCTACTCACTGCCATAAGCACGGGGTCTAGCCTACTATGCATATAAATCAAGTTAATGGAAAACACCCACAGAAATACTTTTCTAAGCACATAGTTTGGAACAGGGGCATCTTCCTAACTGGTCTTTTCTCGGTATAAAATTTTAAGAATAGCTAAAGGTGTTGAAGAAGCATGGTTCATGTCCCTCTGAGAAGCTTGAACACTGAAGAAGATATGTTGGGAAGAAAATTAAAGCAAGGGAAAGAAAATTTAAATTGGGCACTTAACTGTATAAAAGCAAGGTGTAAAATGCAAAGTCACAACATTTTCAATAGTTTCCATTTTGACAGATTATTCTCCCTCATAATAGAACAGGATTTGACAACGCATACAATAAATCAAACGAAAATAAAGCTAATGCACACGCGATGTAGAAGACTATGTTAAAGACGCTTAAAAGCCGAATTCAAGGTTTTCCATATTTATTATCGCATCCTCGCCAGTTAAAGCGTCTTATCATAAGAGAGACTCTATACAGGCATAGGTATCGGAATAAGCAACAGTGGGTTGAGTGGCAGAAATATGGCTGTTCACGTCACATATACTTGATGCAGAAGTGTCCCGATGTGATGCACGCAAGCGCACTCAATGTGGACAGGATACAGATCTTTTCTGATATTGTTAGTCGTCTAGGTAACAATTTGAAGGTTTTAGACGTTGGGTGCGGAGAGGGCGCTATTGGCAAACCAGTAGAGAAAATGGGGAACCACGTAGTTTCCGTAGAACTGCCAACGATTGCTGGTATCGCTCGCAAGTGCGGAGTTCCGTCAGTTGTGGCCGGCGATGCAGAACATTTAACCTTTGCCTCGAACAGTTTCGACGTAGTTATAGCCTCTGAAGTATTAGAGCACTTATGGAACCCACACAATTTCTTCGATGAGGCTGACAGAGTTCTTAAAGTTGATGGCTATTTGCTAATAGAGACTCCTGAAGGGAAAGGAAGCCTGCTTTACGACGACCATAAAAACTACTTCACAGTGGGCCTCGTAAAACAGGTTCTCGGCAAAAAATTCACTCTGTGCGAAGTTGAACGCTTAAGAGCCACAGGCTGTGCTCAGACACCCACAATAATTCTGCTGTTACGCAAATCAGCGGCATCATGAAACTCGTAGGGGTGCGGCGTACCCCTAAACGAAAAACGGTTAAGGTTTGTTCGACTGTTTTCTAATTTGCTTTCGCTTAACATAGGCATAGACGAGGATAACCACGGCGATGGCTACTATGGCAAAAGTTATGAAGTATATCTGAGGAATGCCAAACCATTCTATCGGAGGCGCGGTGGGTGTAGGAGTTGGCGTCGGGGCTGAAGTTACTTCTATAAGCGATTTTTCACTGCAAGCAGAATTATAGTACTCCATGTTCGACTGCCATTCGGCAGTAACAGTCCAATTGCCGGCTGCGTTAGGCGCGTAGGTGAAGTCGAAAAAGCCTTTTTCAGAAGTTGTGATGGGTATGTTGTCTACGGCGCCGTCGGGCTTGACGAACGACAAAGTTATGGCTGCGTTGGGCATTCCAGGAACAAGGAAACCACACCCGGACACGGATTCGCCTAACATAACCTCACGCGTAGCCAGTTCTAAGGTGACACTGCTGTTCAGCAACGGGTAGCCAGCGATGCAGTAAACGTTCCAATCGTTATTTCCCACGTAAGCCTTGCCCTCGTATAGAGTTGGCGAAGACCAGCTGTTTGAGTTTGTGGCGAAAAAGGAAATCTTGGCGCCGTCAGTGGCGTTGAGTACATACATGCCTCGCTGGTCGGATGTAACGTAAATCTTGCCGTCAGCGTAGGTTGGCGAGACATAAAATTCGGTGCCGACGAAGGTCTGCCAGAGAACATCTCCGTTGAAGGCGTCCACTGCCACTATGAAGAACTGATCCACCAAGAAAACCTTTCCATCGTGATATACAGGAGAAGCAATTATGAACTCTTCCGCGTCTGGATCCGTGAATTTCCACACCACGTTTCCAGTCGTTGCGTTTATGCCGTAATACTCTTGTTTATTGGACGCTGCGAATAATATGCCTTCTGCCACTGCCGGTGAAGAATGCATATCTGTGCCTCTGTTCGCCAACACGTACGGAATCCCTATTCGCCGAATGAGATCCCCATTCGTGGCGTTCAGCATGTAAAGTCCTGCCGAATCCGGCTCTTCCGAGATAATGTAGACAACGCCGTCCACAACCGCAGGAGATGATGTGATGTGACCCTCAGTCTGGTAAGTCCATTCCACGTCTCCGGTGTTCGCATCCAAACAGTACACGTTCTTATCCAGCGACCCCACGTAGACCCTGCCCCCGACCACAGTGGGCGATGAGCGTAGGTTCACAGCGGCTCCAAAATTGGCTTCAACATAGCCGCCAGCGTAGGTTGACCAGATAAGGCTGCCGTTGTAGGCGTCGAGACAATGTATGGTGCCGTCATCCGGTCCAATGAAGACTTTGCCGTCAACCACTGCCGGCGAAGAGGCGATTCGGGCGGTGGTGTTAAACTTCCAGATGAAAGCTCCAGTCTCTGCGTCAACACAGTAAACATACTTATCCTGCGACCCGAAATAGACTCTTCCTTCCGCGACGCTTGGCGAGGAAACAACTGCGCCGCTGGCTGCAAATTTCCATTTCAAAGTGAGGTTCGCAGGACCTGACTGCCCGACCGCGGTGTGTGCGGGGTCGTGGCGCCACATGGACCACGGTTGAGTGCCGATGGCCCAAACTTGGTCATAAGTGATGTATTCATCCATCTGCTGCTCTTTCACGAAACCTGGGATGAGGTAAAGAGTGCCGTAGGCGATTGCGGTGGATTCCCTTGGGGGATAGGCTTCCACTGGCATCTTCCATATCACTTGTCCTGTGTAAGCGCCAAGGCAGGAAAACTCGGATTTGCTGTATTCGCCTGTGTCTGGATTAAACGCGGCAGCTTGACCTGTTGTGGCGTAGACTTTTCCGTCGGCAACTATTGGATTTCCTGGGAAGAACAACGGGCCAGGTCCTTTATACGCCCACACAAGTTTTCCAGTGTCCACGTCGAGGGCGTAAAGGTGTCCATCCTTGTTAAGCCCGTAGACTATGCCGTACGCGGTGGCTAGGCCTGTGCACCAATACCCGTCGTGTGTGCCTGGGTTGAAAGTCCACGCAATCTCTCCGGTGGTTGCGTTAAAGCAGTAGAGCGTGTTGTCAAAAGGGCCTCCTCTGATGAATTTGCCTTGATAGTAGGCCCCGGCAAAAATCATTCCACTCTTTGTCTGCACATCCCATAATACGCCGCCTGTCTTGGCGTCCAAAGCCATCTGGTGCGGCTCAAACGAGCCTGGAAACACAATGCCATCGCCATATTGAACTCCTGACCCGACTGAGGCTCCGCCTGAGATGTAGGTTTCCCAAGCGAGAGTAGGCGGGTTTGAGGGGTCGGAGAAATCCCAGGCTTGGACGACAGACTCTGTTTTAGTGTAGAACATTTTTTCTTCGGGACTGTAAGTGCTCACGGCGAAGAAGTCGGCATTGGCGGTGAAATCGTCGCTGGTCCATAAGACGTTTCCGGTTTCGGGGTCAAGGCAGCTTTTGCCTATGACCATGTGGGCGTCGTCGATTTTGTATGCTGTTGGCCACCGGCTTTTTGCAGGTACAGTTGTGTTCCAAACGATGCTTCCAGTTTTCTCGTCTAGAGCGAAAATTGTGGTGCGGTTTGTGACGAAAACCTTGCCGTTGAATGCTGTGATGTAACTTTGTATGCCTGTTATGTTGGTTTTCCACATGATGTCTGGTGCGTTTGGTGCTGGTCCTACTGAGGACCGTGTGAAAGAGGCGGCTCCTTGGAATTGTGGCCACTCGTATTGGAGCAAATCGCCGTAGCTGGATGCTCCTGAAGTGTTCGCGAGCATAGTTGGAGCGGTAAGTGGGTTTCCGTGGAGAGTTGAGATTGCAGCAAAGCTTGATGATATGAACAGCAGAGCCAAGATAGCTACTGCTGAGATGTGTTTGGGAACCATTTCTTTAGCCTCAGCTGGTCAATAAATAAGGTGAGCTGTGAAGCTGCATTGACTCTGTTTTCCCCATGAACAGTGATAAGAGCTAATTCTACTATAAACCTTACGGAAAGCAGTTGGTCTACAAAATTATGGCTTGTTAATGGCTAAGGAAAGTTGCTAAGCCGCTTAACGGGGCAAAATAAGGGGGTTGCCGCATAATCTTTTTTAGGACGTAGGAAACCTTAAGGTAAATGATGAATTATCGAAGAACGTTTGAGGTTGGATTTTAGTTTGGCGAAGAAAGGTCCTTTACTTATGACCTCATGGAGAGCTACAGGTGCCTGCAACGCTCGGTGTGCGTACTGCAACGTTGACGCCACTGGTGCTCACGCTCCACGAGAATTAACTACAGAAGAGGCGTTGCACTTGGTTGATGAGGTTCACAGTTTCGGTGTCAAGTGGTTCGGCATAAAAGGCGGCGAACCCCTGCTGCGAAAGGACATTTTTGAAATTGTTGGTTACGCGAAGAGCCTCGGCCTCAACGTTTGCCTGCTAACTAACGGGTGCTTCGTTGACGGAGAAATCTATGACAACCTTGTTAAGAACCAAGTTTGGACTTCCGTAAGCATAGATGGACCAGAGGAGATAAACGACCAGTTGAGAGGCAAAGGCTCTTACAAGAAGGCGCTGGCAGCTATTCAAAAGTTGTCAAAAGGGAAAATCCTGAACGGGTTGGCAGCGGCAATCACAACCATCAACTATAAGCATCTTGATCACGTTGCCGAGTTGGCTGAGAAATACCATGCCAATTTCGTCTGGTTCAATCACCTTGTTCCAAGCGGAAGAGCGAAAGAAACCATGGAGTTAGCCCCGACTCCTGAACAGTACGAGCGGGTTCTGAACCACATATGGGATTTGGCTCAAAAATACGAGGGCAGATTCGAGATTCATGTGCACTGTCCACATTACGCGCGTGTCGTCAAGCAGCGGAACCCACCGAACTTTGACGAGTGGTACGAGCACAAGTTTCATGGAAAATGCACTTACTTCGCGTTCGGCGGGTACATAAGCGTAACCGAGAACGGCGACTTGATACCCTGCTTCTACACGGACCTAACGCCTTCAGAACCCATGATGCTTGGAAACATAAGAGAAAAAGGCTTGACGAAAGCATGGGAGGAAATACGGAAATCAGAGTACTACAACAGCTTTAAAGACAGAAACGTTCTAAAGGGCAAGTGCGGCGTTTGCGAGTACCGCGAAATCTGCGGCGGCTGCAGAAACAGAGCTTACGCGTACACAGGAGACATGTATGAAGCCGACCCTGCATGCGCGTACATACCGGAAAGTCTCCGCAAGAAGTAAGCACGGGTCTTCTGACATTGGTCGCCAACGAGGTATAAGAGATGGAGAAGTCGAATAAACCGAATATAGCATTGGTAAACACGCCGATTCTGGCTGGGGTCGCTCATCATCCGCTTTTTCCACCCATCGGCTTAGCATACCTCGCGGCTGTACTGGAACAGAACGGCTACGAAATAAGGATAATGGACTGCCCTGTATGCCAAATGGACCATAAGAAACTGAAGGCTGATCTGGCCGCTTTTGAGCCAGATTTGATCGGCATCAGCTCCATGACTCCGACTATAGAGTCAGCCCTCAAATCAGCGCGTGTAGCAAAAGAAGCGTGCCCAGACTCTAAAGTCGTGATGGGCGGTTCACACGTTACTTTTATGGACAAAGAAACGTTGGCTGAGGAGCCAGCAACTGACATTGTGGTAAGGGGCGAGGGAGAAGAAACTCTTTTAGAGCTTGTGAAGCAATTCCCCGATCTGCCGAAACTTGAGGACGTTAAGGGCATAACTTTCAGGAAAGGCGACCAAATTATTCAGACGCCAAACCGACCTTATATTCAAAACCTTGATGCGCTGCCGCGCCCGGCATACAAGTACATTCCCGTGGAGAAGTATCGGATACTTGGAAGAAAACTTCTTCCCATAATGAGCAGCAGAGGTTGCCCGTTTCAATGTTCTTTTTGTGCGGCGTCTCAAATGTTCGGGGCAAGGTTTAGAGCAAGAAACCCAAAAAACGTGCTGGACGAGTTGGAGTGGCTGAGAGACGAGTATGGAGCTGAAGGCATATCATTCCAAGACGACACGTTAACGTTTGACAGGAAAAGAATAATTGAAATCTGCGATGGAATCATAGAGCGAAAGATACACCTTCCGTGGGGTTGCGGAACCAGAGCAGATACGGTCACCAAAGAAGTTTTGGCTAAGATGCAGAAAGCCGAGTGCGACGAGGTGTGCTTCGGCGTAGAATCTGGTTGCCAAAGAATTCGAGATGCTTTGAAGAAAAGAGTGTCAACCGAGCAAATCGAAAAAGCGATTAAGTGGGCTAAGGAAGCGGGCATATTCGTTACGGTGTCCGTGATTTTAGGGTACCCTGGAGAAACAAAAGAAACATTGCAGCAAACTCTGGATTTCGTCCGCAAAGTCGAACCCGACGATGTGTGGTTATGTCACGCAACGCCTTACCCTGGAACTGAACTTCGAGCTCTGGTAGAGAGCAATGGGTGGAAAATGTCGAATGAATGGCCCCTGTACAATACTATGCACCCGATTTTTGAAGATCCCCTTTTGCCTGCTGCAGAGATTGCCGAAATGAGAAAAAACTTTTACAACAAGTTTTACTCTCCACGGTACGTTCTTCGCCAAGCTGTAAAAGGATACTTTAGGGGCAACCTGTACAGCAAGATAATGGCCCAAACCGCGGTGAATTACCTTCTCTGGCGAGCCAAAGCCCGAGTCTGACTTTAGGGTAACCGCCTTAGCATCGGCAATCTGTGATGGAGTAACGAAAGGAGCCGATGTTTTAGCACCTTTATTGTTAGCTCTGCCCATAGAAGTGCTGCTTAAGCTCGTTTGGCTAAAAATCCGAAGATTCCATGTCGCTGGCGGTGGTTTTTGAGAATTGAGGTTTTTAACGGAAACTTTATTATGTTATCAACGGTTTTAAAACCTGAGTGCCGAGGGAACCAACTATGAAAAGTTCTGTTATTGACCAGAACAAATCTGACGTTTACAATTCAAGAGAAAACTGGCCGCCCTACACGTACAGGGATTACCCTGACATAGAACCTAAGACGTATGAGTCCTTTATGGAGTTTTTGTCAACTGAGAACACTTCAGGCAAGTTAATGGAGCTGCAGCCTTGGATATCCATCTGCGACTCTAGATGTGCTTTCTGTTATTTTCCAACTACAGCAACCGCTAACGTGCCTATAGAACGGTACTTGGACATGTTGAAAAAAGAGTTGGATATGTACGCTAAGACACGGTACGTGAAGACAAGCGTGTTTGATGAGATAGTTTTGGGTGGTGGAACACCAAGTGTTCTTTCGGCCGAGCAGATGATTGACCTTATTGACTTCTGCAAAGAACGGTTCGTCACCAACGAGGAGTACTTCATCAAAGTCTCGGGTTCCTCGAAGACGCTTGCACTGAACAAAATCGACAAGCTCGCAGCCTATGGTGTGTACCAGCTGGACATGGGTGCTCAAACTTTTGATGATAAGCTCAGGAAAATGCTGTGCTTGCCTGACAGTGCGGAAAGCGTGGAAAATGCTATCAAGCACGCTAAGAAACTCGATTTGTGCGTGTGCGTGGACCTTATGTATAATCTTCCAGGCCAAACGATGGAAAGCTGGACAAACACGCTGAAGAAGGCTATAGAGTTGGACGTTGAAATCGACGCCTATTCATTGCATGTGGACCTAGGTACCCCACTTGAAAAAATGATTGCGAAAGGCGTGTCTCCTCCGCAGGGAGACGCGGAATACGAGAAACAACAGTACTTAATTGCCTATAAGCTATTGACTGAAGCAGGCTACAAGGCTGTCGGTCACGACCGCTTCAGCAGAGTAGAGTGGCACTTCAGAGAGAATTGCCTGAACGGTTGGCCTTGGGGAGGCATACTGACCACAGGCGCAGGATGCTTCATGGGGTATCTTCAAAAATTTTCGTATTCTAACCTCGAGGACATAAACGAGTACATGGCAGCCGTCAAGGCTGGAAGATTCCCGATCAGCAGGCTTTCAGAATCCACAGATGAAGACATGATGAGAAGGATGATGACGAGACTGTATCTGCGATTACCAGTAAGCAAGCAGGAATTCATGCAGAAGTTCGGGAAACAGCCGGAAGAAGTTTTCCCTCAACAGCTTCAGAGACTGAAAGAAAAAGATCTTATCGAAATTGACGACAAAGAGATCCGAATAACGAAACTCGGCGACATATGGAAAGGAAACATCGCATGGGAATTCGCGCCAGAAAACCTCGCCCAAAAATAAATGACCCAGTTTTTCACTATTTTTTAATACTTCTATTCTTACTTGGATCATTTCTGACTAAGCCATGAAACGTTTTAGAATAGTTGCTGTACCACGGTCACATTCTTGTCGAGTTTAAAACGTTGATTGACATTAACTTGCTTGAAGATTGAAATAAAAAAAATGAAAAAGGGTGCGCGCGCTAAGGTATTTTAGTAGTGACTTCCGGCTATTAATCCGTACCAAACCATCACTTTTGCAAGGATCGGTGCTATTATACCAAGTATTACCAGAGGTAGCATTGTGTAGAAAAACGCATACAAAGGGTCTCCCTGTGTCATCCATGCTGCGAATGAGACTGTGTAGTTGAGAATGAACGTAAATACTCCTATCGTTATTGTAGTTGTCAGACTGGCGCCTAACATTCGCTTGAAATTCAGTGAATTGTTGGCTAATGCTCCTGTGATGTAGCCGATGAGGATTCCGCCTACGATGTAGTCCCCGATGAAGCTTGGGTCGGCATACAGATTATACGCGTAATCAATTCCGAAGTACTGGATTGAGTACATTATGTTGTACCCAGCACTAGCAAGGTAGTATAGTGTGCCTGTTATGAAGCCTGCAGCGCCGCCAGCCCATTTATTCCAGAGTAATCCTACGATCAGCGGAATTCCCAAACAGACCATCATAGCGAAGCCGTGAGTAAATATTACTGTTAGAAATGCGTATGAAGAGCCAGGGTCTCCCGTAATCATGTCCGCAGGTGGGAACCAACTATCTAGTGCAGGGCGAAGTACTGCGGGAAAGAGGACTATCACTATGCCGATGATTAGTGGTACGATTAAGCCGTAGAGGATGTTAGCGAGTTTAAATTTTTCTGGTTCAGTCAAGTTTTATCCCTTTTTCACTATTACGTTCGGGCGTGTTAATAAATTTAATCCTTAAAGATGAGCTACAAAGGATTTCGTTACATCATTAACGCAAAAATAACCGCGTCTTCCTCAAAAAACGATTCAACCATACCCTGATTTCTCAAGTTTCTCTTTCCGCTTTTCAATTGATGAAATCCAAAGTTTCCTCCGCACCTCAGCCTTCACACACGAAAGGAACAACGGGCATTAAGCAACCCATAAGGGAACCAACATGTTTGCCATCTATTAGGAGCCTAATAGTGGTTCTATGCAGAAACTGTAGAGGGGGTCTATCCGGACTGGCGTTTTCCGCAGCCAATAGCATGTTGAAAACAGCGCTCCTCAGGATTCTATTCAGTTTCTTCAAAGGAGTATAGTCTGTTCCGAGCAGCTAGTTCTAAAGCTTGAGAATCATAATTTGAATCTATATAAAAAGGGGGTACGACAAAAATTGCGCTAGTTCCCTCTTGTTTCTTTCATGATTTTTTCGGCGATTTTCAAATCTTTCAGCGTGTTTATGTTGAGGAGAACTTCTGTTACTTCAGTTATTATCGCGCTTGTTTCGATTTTTCCCTGTTCATGAATTTTCGCGCCGTTCACGATGTTAACTCCAGCAACCGCGTACCAAACACCTTGGTACTCGTCTGTGGAAGAAACGGAAAGCTCCAAGTTCTCACGCGCTTTTATTGGAACAAAAACCGCCAAAAAATCCTTCCTACAAACCTCAAATGCACTCACAACCTTGTCCAAGAACTTCCCAGTCACCGCTGGCAAATCCGCAGGAATCGTCAACACAGCACCAGCCAAACCAGCCTCTTGGAAAGCCTGCTTCAAGTCAGCATGGTAACCCTTCGCAGCGGTTCGCAAAACCTGCCAGCCCCTGCTTCTGCAGCGCTTCTCCGTTTCAGAAGTGTTCTCACTTGTAACCACATAAAACTCTGAAACCTTCTCAGCCGAAGCAACCGCATCCACAACCCAGTCGATCAGTGGCTTGCCAAGAAACGGCAACAGCGGCTTCTCAACAGGCAAACCCATTCTCTTGCCTTTGCCTCCCGCCATAATCAACGCAGGAACTTTCATAACAGTAACACATCCGCCACGAACACCAAAGCCACCACCAGTAAATCCCTAAAAGTTTTTATAGCGATCATCTTCGAACATATACCTTAACTCAACCAAATAAGGATATAGACTTTGTCGTGAATTTCATGAGCCAGCTCAAGGGAAAGAGAATATTGGTTACAGGTGGTGCAGGTTTCATAGGCTTCCACCTGTGCAAAAAATTATCCGAATTCACCAGCAACCTAACCATATACGACAACCTGTCAAGCGGAAAAATGGAAAACGTCAAACAACTCCCAAAAGCACACTTCATGAAAGCAGACATCCTTAACCCCAAAAAACTCAGATCCCAAGAAAAAGCTGACCTGATATACCACTTAGCCGCTCAAGTCGTAGTCCCATACTCCATGGAAAACCCCGTAGAAGACTTCGAAACAAACGCACGAGGAACACTAAACATACTCGAAAAAGCCCGCAAAGACGACGCAAGACTAATCTTCGCCTCAAGCGCAGCCGTTTACGGCAACACCACCAAACTGCCAACCCCAGAAA
>CAZJQR010000014.1:0-30196 GCA_964548345.1 uncultured Candidatus Bathyarchaeia archaeon
AGATGCCTTTGTTATATCTTATACATTGTTAATATGGTGGAAATATGCACGTATATATGTAGAGATATACGGGTCAGAAAAACTTGTTTTTGGCTTTAATTGTAAAATTAAAAGATAATGTAGGCAGTATTCGGTTATTAGACAAAAAAGTGTAAGTTAGACTAAAAAGAGGCTTAATCCAATGCTAAAAACAAAAAGGTGAATTGAATGGGTGACAGGTTAAAAGTATTCGGAATTGTTGCACTTTTGGGTTTCATGGCAGGAGTGATAGCGCAGTTGACAGCAGAATTCATTATTCCATGGATGATATCAGTCTTACCAATGCTTGGCGGTCTTACAAGCTACATGGTTTCAGGATTTGCTGGTGCCTTACTAACAATTGGGCTCGTAAGCGTGTGGGCGTACTTGACAGGTAATCGAAATCGACCATAAGTCCAACAAAATCTCCAACCTCTTTTCCTTTGTCTGTAATTTCCCACTGCTTAGAAGCTCGTTACTCTCTAATTTTTTTAACCCTGCATTCAGCCTTCAAACTTTTTGAGTGGACTCAGTAGCGGAAAAAGCGTTCATCAGCCTTAAGCTTCATCGTACCTCGATGACCTCATCGTCCAATAGTTTAGAAAAGGGAACAGCTTAATTTGTATTTCCAAACCCCCCTTAGGCATGCCGGGTTAGGGTTCCCCGTAAACATTAAATTGGGGGGTTCAGCAATGTTTGTAGAGATGGTTTTTATGCCAGAAATGAATTTTGAAGGAACCGCCACTTGGAGAAGTGGAACTGAGTGTGAGCTAACCGTTAAAGGGAAGAAAATTGTCACAGTCAGCCCTCCTCCGTTGTTCGGCGGAAAAGAAGGCTACTGCGTCCCTGAAGAAATATTTGCGGCTGCTCTAGCCTCGTGCGTGAACACTCTGTTTCTGTTGATCGCGAGAAACTCCAGTTTAGGCCTCAAGCATCTTGAAACAAAAGCAGTGGTCACGATGAACGTTGAAAGCCTGGAGAAGCTGAGTTTCACGCATATTCATTTCGCAATGGACGTAAAACTGGAAACAGACAACGAGTTTGAACGCAAAAAAGCTAAAACGGTGTACGGGATGGCGGAGAAGACTTGTCCGATTAGGCAGTCATGGGGCGAAGATGTGCCGATAAGCTTCGAACTCAACTTCCTATGAAAGCAACAAAGCCGTTCATCCATTTTTTTCGCCTTAACGCTGAAAACAAAAGGGAAGAAATACGTTTATACGATTTTAATGAATTGCCCAATTTTATTGGCTACAGCCTTTGAGTAAGCAATTTTAGCTGTGACTGCATCCTGAACCGCCAAACCAGTGGACGTGAAAACCGTGATTTCATCCTGTCTTTGCCTGCCTGGTTTCAAGCCCGCCACAATCTCCCCTATCTCTGCCCACACATCATCCTTCGCTATCAGCCCGCGGCTTAAAGGAACGTTTATTTCGCCGCTGTGAGACGCCTGCGCCCAATCATCGACAACTATTTTCGCTCTCTTCAAAATGGCTGGATCAAGCTCTTCCTTTCCAACAGCGTCTGCACCTATGCAGGTAACGTGCATTCCAGCCGACACCATGTCATTCATGACCAAAGGCTTCCTAGACGGAGTCGTAGTCACCACGATGTCTGCCTCCTCCACAGCGTCGCGCACACTTGCCGCAGGAACAACTCGGATAACGTTTCTATAAGCTTGTTGAGTTTCAGCTACAAACTTTTTCTTAGTCTCTTCAGTGCGGCTCCACACCCTGACTTCTTCGAGACTCTTATACACCTCCAGAAGCGCCATCAGCTGAGTTCTAGCTTGAGCTCCAGCACCGACAAGCCCCACAACTTTTGAGTCCTTTCTTGCGAGGTACTTCGCAGCTACACCACCTGCCGAGCCAGTTCTCATATCGGTTATTGTTGTTCCACCCATTATTGCGAGAGGTGCTCCAGTTGAGGGGTCGATAAGGGTTATCACAGCCATGACCGTTGGCAAGCCATTGTTAGCGGGATTTTTGGGATGCACATTAACTATTTTCACCGCCGATATATCGAGGTCTTCGAGAAAAGAAGGCATGGCTCTCAAATCGCCACCATACTTACGGTAGTACAGGTAAATCTTGGCGGGCATCTGAACGCGCCCAAGACCTTTCTGTCTAAAAGCTGACTCAACAGCTTCAACGACCTCGGACAAGGAAAGAAGCTTCTTCACTTCATCATCCGTTAATATCAAGGTTTCCAAATTTCATCGCCAAGAGTGGGATAGTTTCTCTTTTCAGCGCCTAAATGTTTTTCGGAACAAACCGATTTGTCACTCCAGCGCACTTTCTTCATGCCTAGAAAAAGTAGATAAGTATGCTACAAATACCTTTTGAAACAAAAATAAAGTATCATTTAGCGCCGAAATCGCTACACGCACACAAGGAGCCATAGGAATGTTGAAACAAATGAAGTACGTACTCGTGGTCGGAGACGGAATGGCAGACTACCCCATACCAGAATTGCACAATAGGACTCCGCTCCAAGCAGCACACAAGCCAAACATGGACGCCATAGCAGCCAAAGGCAGAAACGGCATCCTCAAAACAGTACCAGACGGCTTGACCCCAGGCTCAGATGTAGCAATCCTTTCGGTGCTGGGTTTCGACCCACGACAGTTTTATACTGGCAGAGGAGCCTTTGAAGCGGCAGCCAGAGGCATCCACCTGAAAGAGAATGATGTAGCCTTCAGATGCAACCTGATAACAGAAAAAAACGGAACCATAGCTGACTATTCCGCAGGACACATAACGAGCAGAGAATCCCATCAGCTCATAGAAGCCGTAAAAAAGGCTTGCGAGAAAACCGGTGAAATCGAATTTCATTCAGGACTGGACTACCGTCACTTTCTCATCTTGAGAAACGCTCCGCTCGCGCTTCAAGTTGAGTGCACGCCACCTCACGACGCCATCGGAGCGGAAATCACGTCGGTTTTGCCAAAAGCCAAATTGCCGGAGGCGGAAAAAACAGCGACCCTGCTGAAAGAAGCGGTACTCAAATCTAAGGAGATTTTAGAGTCTCATCCAGTGAACGTTGCCCGACAGAAAAGCGGGATAAACCCGGGAAACATGATTTGGCCGTGGGGCGGCGGCGAAAAACCGTCTATGCCGTCGTTCAAGGAGAAATATGGCTTGAAAGCCGCAGTCATCTCCGCCGTGGACTTGGTGAAAGGAATCGGCGTTTACACGGGAATGAAGGTCATTGATGTTTCAGGAGCCACGGGCAGAGAGGACACGAATTACGAGGGCAAAGCTGACGCGGCGCTGAAAGCTCTCAAAGACAACGACCTGGTTTTCGTCCACGTTGAAGCGCCAGACGAGGCAGGACACGCCAAGGATTACAAACTGAAAGTCAAAACCATAGAAGATTTGGATCGCAGGCTGCTTGGCAGGATTCTTCAAGGCTTAAAGGAACCCTACGCCATCGCTGTCTTGCCAGACCATCCCACGCCCATAAAAATTGGAACGCACACAAAAGACGCCGTGCCTTTTGCGATTCGCTCTCCGTTTCTGGAGGCTGATGGCGTTCAAAAGTTTGACGAATTCTCCGCTAAGAACGGCGCGTTTGGACTATTGAAAAAAAAAGGCGTTGTGTCACTTCTGCTTTCAAACGCCTCAAACACCAGATAAAAGGATAAAGCCTGCTTCGCGTGTAGTTTTGTTGTCATGCAGAACGCAAAGCCTGATTCAGTTTTCGAATTGCTTGCCAAGCCTGTTCGCAAAGCGTTAGCTGAGCTTGGGTTCACTGAGCCGACGCTTCCGCAGGTTATGGCTTTTCCGCCGCTACTCGCAGGTGAGAACGTACTTTTGATAGCGCCCACCGGCAGCGGAAAGACAGAAGCGGTGCTGCTTCCAGTGTTTTCCAAACTCATTCAGCAAGAAAAAGAGGATAAACGTGGCATTGCGGTGGTGTACATCACGCCTTTGAGGGCGTTGAACCGCGACATGCGGAAGCGGTTAACGTTCTGGTCGGAGCGGCTTGGCGTTTCGGTGCAGGTTAGGCACGGCGACACAGAAACTAAAATTCGCAGAAGACAAGCGCGTTCTCCGCCACAGATGCTGGTGACCACGCCTGAAACGTTGCAGGCGATTCTTCCGGGCTCGCAGATGCGTAAGCACCTGAGCCAAGTGCAATACGTCATTATCGATGAAGTGCATGAGTTGGCTGAAAGCAAGCGCGGTGTTCAGTTAACGTTGGCGCTTGAACGGCTTTTTGAGGTCACTGAGCGGGAGTTTCAGCGCATCGGCTTGTCCGCCACGGTGGGCAATCCTGAAGAAGTAGCCAAGTTCATCGCTGGGAAAAGCAGGGACATTAGCATCGTGCAGTCGGTGTTTGCCAAGAGCTACCGTTACCGAGTTGTGAGTCCGGTGCCGACTGAAAAGGATTTTGAGTTGGCTGGGAAGCTGGAGACTTCGCCTGAAGCTGCCGCACGCATACGCCGGTTAGCTGAACTCGTGGACAGCCATAAATCAACGCTTATCTTCGTGAACAGCCGCACCATCGCGGAGATGCTGGGGCACAAGTTCAGCCAGCTCGGACGTGCGGACATCGCGGTGCATCACGGCTCCCTCAGCAAGGAGGAACGCGTTAGCATTGAAGACCAGTTCAAGGCTGGAGCGTTGAAGGCGATTATCTGCACGAGCACGCTTGAGCTGGGCATCGACATCGGCAACGTGGACATGGTTGTGCAGTACATGTCGCCGCGGCAGGTGGGCAGCCTGATTCAGCGTGTGGGCAGAAGCGGTCATAGCTTGGAAAGGCTTTCCGAAGGCGTGATAGTCACTGTTTACCCTGACGACACGTTGGAGTCGGTTGCGGCGGTGAAGAACGCCGTGGCGAACCGTATTGAGCCTGTACGGTTTCATGAGAACGCTTTGGACGTGTTGGCGCATCAGATTGCGGGAATCCTAATGGACCGAACCACCATCACGGTGAAAGAACTAGCCGCCATAGTGCACAGGGCTTACCCCTACCGCAAACTACCCCGCAGAAAATTGATGGACGTGATATACTTTTTAGAGAGCATCAACAAACTACGCATGGACCCAGAAGGAAAAATCTTGCGGAAAACAGGAAGAACCCGCGAATACTACTACGGCAACCTAAGCATGATACCCGACGAAAGACGCTACCCAGTCATAAACGTGCTCAGCGACAGGCGCATCGGCACATTAGGCGACGAGTTCATGGCGCTTGACGCACGAATCGGCTTGCACTTCATCATGCGCGGCAAGGTTTGGCGCATCGTCCAAATCGAAGAGGAAACAGGAACCGTGCACGTGGTTCCAGCCGAAGACCCTTTCGCCGCAATTCCCGGTTGGGACGGAGAAATCCTGCCCGTGCCCTTCGAGCTGGCGCAGCAAACAGGGGTTGTCAGAGAGAAAATCGGCGAGCTGCTCAAGAAAAACAAGAGCGCAGAGCAGGTGGCTGAAGAGTTAGCGGCTGAGCTCAAGACTGACAAGGCTACGCTGCTGGAGACGGTGAAAGAGATTGATGAGCACTTGAAAGAGGGTGCGCCTTTGCCCACTGAGAACCGCATAGTCATTGAAGCGTTCGACAGGTACCTTGTGGTTCACGCGTGCTTCGGAGAAATCGTTAACAAGACTTTGGCTGGAATCTTCGACTCAGTCCTCTCGGAGGGAGAAGTCATCACGGGCTGGTGGGCAGACGGCTACCGCACTCTGGTTGAAACCCCTAGAAAGCTGATGACGCGAGAAGTCGCGGAACTGCCACGCGTACTTTTTGGGTTGTCGGATGAGGAGGTTGACGCTGCGTTTGGGAAGTACGTTAAAGCTAAGTTTCCTTTTGCTTACAAGATGAAGTTTGTGGCTGAAAGGTTTGGCGCGTTGGCGCGTGGAAAAACCATGAGTTACGAGCGGCAAGCCAAGCTGAAAGCCGCTTTTGGGGACACGCCGATTTACGATGAGACGTTGCGCGAGGCGATGCTTGAGAAAGCCGACTTAGCTAAGGTCAAGCAGATAATGCGCGGGGTCAAGCAGGGAAAGATGGCGGTCAGTACGCTGGTTAGGCAAGAGAAGCCGACTCCTTTGGCGTATCACATTTTGGCGCAGTACGCGGACATTTCCGAGCTGATGGCTCCTGAACGCGTGATACTCAGCAACATCGACAAGATGAAGATGGCGATTGAAGCCCGAACAGCCATGCTGCTGTGCATTAACTGCGGCGAATGGACAACCCAAGTTAAAGTCAAAAATCTGCCTGAGAAGCCAAAATGCGAAAAGTGCGGTTCAAACCTGTTGACGCTGCTGTATCACGGTCAGGACGCGAATCGCCTGAAGGGTTACCTGCGGAAACGGCGTGAAGGCAAAGCACTTTTGGATGAGGAGGTTAAGGAGCTGTCGCAAGCAAGGCGCAAGGCGGATTTGGTTCTCAGCTACGGGAAACAAGCGGTGCAAGCGTTAGAAGTGAAAGGCGTGGGACCTGAAACCGCGTCACGCATTCTGGGCAAGATGCACCCGAAAGAGGACGAATTTTACTTGGACCTGCTTAAGGCAAAAATCCAGTTTTTACGCACAAGAGAATTCTGGAACGACTGAGCACCTCGGCGTTAACGCTTAACTTTATAGTGTTTGCCCGTTTAACATGCACTGAATGTGAGGGTAAATGGCGCGAAAGGAACCGCAGAACGCGTTGAAGCGTTCGTTGAGTTTGCTGGATGCTACAGCGATAAGCGTGGGTGCCATAATCGGTGGCGGCATTTTCGTGGTAACAGGCATCGTAGCAGGCTTGGCGGGTTCAGCCTTAGTGATTTCCATGATTCTCGCGGCGGCAATCGCGTTTTTCACCGCACTTAGTTATGCGGAACTGGCGGCTTGGCAGCCTGTGGAAGGAAGCGTGTACGAGTATGCGCGTCAGGTTATTTCGCCTTTTTCAGGTTTTTTGGCGGGTTGGATGTGGATGGTTGCCAACACTTTCACGGGAGCCGCGGTTTCTCTCGGATTCGCCTATTACTTGACAGCCTCGTTTCCGGGTTTGCCGGCTAACGTGGTGGCTGCGGTTTTGTGCTTGGCGTTTACGGCATTGAATTTTTTTGGGGCGCGTGAATCAGCTCGTTTAAACACTTTTCTTGTGGTTGCGAAACTGGCAATTCTCGGGTTTTTTGTTGTTTTTGGAGCGTTTAACGCGAACACCGCGAATTTTGCGCCTTTCGAGCCGTTTAACACTGGAGTGTTTTATGGTGCGTACTTCATTTTCTTCGCGTACACTGGGTTCGGGAGAGCCGCGGTTGTGGCGGAAGAGGTTAAAGACGCGAAACGTAACGTTCCGAAGGCTTTGCTTCTGTCGCTGGCGGTTTCCACCATAGTTTACGTTCTGGTGGGTGTAGTGGCTGTGGGGCTGGTGGGTTCCGCTGCGCTTGCGGATTCAAACTCGCCTTTGGCACAAGCAATAAGCGTCGCGGGAAGTCCGCTGGCGGTGCAGGTTGTGGCTTTCGGAGGCTTATTGGCTACGGCGAGCGTGCTGCTGACTGCGATTTTGGGTGTTTCGCGTATGGCTTATTCCATGGCGAGGCAGAAAGACATGCCGCAGGGTCTGGCAAGGCTTCACGGAAGATTCTGCACCCCTTACTATTCGATTTGGGCAGTGGGAATTCTTATGGCGGTGCTGGTTTTGTTTTTCGACTTGACAGGAGTTGTGGCAGTCAGCACTTTTGGCGCTCTTTTCTACTATGCCTTCACGAATGCGGCTGCGCTGAAGCTAAAAACCGAGAAAAGACGGCATAACAAGCTAGTTCCCATCGTAGGGTTAGCCACGTGCATAGTGCTGTTAGCGTTCATTCTGTTCGCTGCGACGGAAGCATGGATAATCGGCGGCGCATGCCTAACTGTGGGAGCAGCTTACTACGGAGCCAAAAAACGAGCTTCAAAACGAAACGAAGCGGCTGAGAAGTAGCGAGCTGCAGTCGAGGATAGACCCCTCTATAGTTGCAAATATGTTTGTCTCGGGTTTTCAACATGCTATTGACAGCAAAAGCAGCCAATAGGGACCTACCCCCTCTATAGTTTTCTGCGATGATTGGCTAATGGACGGCAAATATGCTGGTTCCGTCTAGCCATCTTGGAGCGCTACCATTTCTCCTGCTTAAAGCTGAAACGCTGAGCGCACATGGAAACGTACTGTTCTATTCTCTGGACGCGCGCGTGCAATCCCCTCATAGCACCAAGCAATAAACACGTTAAACGCTCCCTTATCTTTTGCGGAAACTTGTTTACCTATGTGTAGAATATAAGCATAACACCTAAGCCTTTTTTATGTCGTAATAGTGTGAAAAAGCTTGGAAAATTAGGGGATAGAAAAGCCATCACGATTGCTGCTTCTTTCTTTTCAGCATATTATCAATGATAGGTCGTAGCTTCGCGTTTTCCGCTTTGATTTTTTCTTTGCCCAACGCTTTCATTTGCGCATCTATTTCGCGGATCAACTCGGCGTAGTGTACTCCTTCAGCCGCTGAAACATATTCCACGCGGAACCTTTCAGGGCTCATGCCCAGCTTGGTAAGCATTCTTTTTAACGCGTCCGTGCGGGCTTTCATCTTGTAGTTTCCGCTGATGTAGTGACAGTCGTAGGGCAAGTGGCACGCACCGACAAGCACCATTCCCGCGCCCAACCGCAACGCCTCAAGAATGAAGTCCCTGTCCACTCTACCTGAACACATCACGCGTATCGGGCGTATGCTGGGCGGATACTCGAACCTGCTTGTGCCCGCCAAATCCGCGCCGGCGTAGCTGCACCAGTTGCACAGGAAAGCCAAAATCTTGTCTTCAGGGTCCTTCTCCAACGCGGCGCGTACTTGCGCTAAAATCTGCGCGTCCGTGAAATGCAGCTGCGTGATGGCGTCCTGTGGGCACTCGGCAACGCATGTTCCGCACCCGTGGCAGCTGGCAGATATCACCTGCGCAGGCTTTTTCTCCTCAATTCTGATTGCGCCGTAGGGACATTTGGTGGCGCATATGCCGCATTTGCCCGTCACGTTTCTACAGCGGCTCGCGTCCACAACCGCGATTATAGGCTCGATTTTCCATGTCGGCTTCGAAATGACGGTTGCCGCGCGTGAAGCCGCGCCGCTTCCCTGCGAAACACTGTACGGGATGTCCTTCAGTCCCTGGCAGGCGCCAGCGAAGAATATGCCGTCAGTGGGCGCGTCCAAAGGCTTCAGCTTCGGGTGACTCTCCATGAAAAAGCCGTCCGCGCCGCGGGTCAGGTTGAGGATTCGGGCGAGTTCATCTGAACCTTTTTTAGGTATGGAAGCCGTGGCTAACACCACCATTTCAGCTTCCACTTCTATGGGCACGCCAAGATTAGCGTCTTCGGAGTGCAGAACCAAGTTATGCGTTTTCGGGTCTTCGTCTATGCGGCTTACGCGTCCCCGAATGAAGTTTACTCCGCCTTCTCTGGCGCGGTCGTAGAATTCCTCATAGCCTTTGCCTGGGCTGCGGATGTCTATGTAGAAAACGTAAGCTTCAATGTCTTCCTTGTACTTCTCTTTAAGCTGAACCACATGCTTCAGCGTGTACATGCAGCAGTAGTTGGAGCAGTACTGATACTTGTTCTTGTCGCGGGAGCCAACGCACTGGATAAACGCTATGGTCTGAGGTTTTTTCCCGTCGGAAGCGCGGATGACTTTGCCGCCTGTTGGACCCGCCGCGAGAATGAGCCTTTCGAACTCCATACTGGTGATAACGTTCGGGTACTTCCCGTAGCCCAGCAAAGTCATGTCGTAGGGCAAGTAAACGTCATAGCCTGTGGCCACAATTATGGCGCCGACTTCTATGTCGACTTCCTCGGGTTGCTGCTCAAAGTTTATGGCTTCTCTGGCTCCGCAAATGTCCACGCACTTGTAACATTCGATGCAATAGTCCTTGTTTAACGTGTAAATGAGCGGCACTGCCTGGTCGAACGGAACCGAGATTGTCTTGCGCGTGCCCAAGTTCATGTCCCACTCGTTGGGAAACTCGATGGGGCAGGCGTCCTTGCATTCTCCGCAGCCCGTGCATTTGTCAGCCAACACGTAACGCGGGTTCTTGCGAATCTTGACTTTAAAGTTGCCCACGTAACCATCCACTTTCAGAAGGTCCGCGTTCGAGAGTATCTCAATGTTCGGGTGCCTTCCCACGTCAACCATCTTGGGACCTTCGATGCAGATGGAGCAGTCAAGTGTTGGAAAGGTCTTGTCAAGGGCTGCCATGTGACCGCCGATGCTTTCGCCTTTCTCAAGCAAGTAAACCTTGAAGCCCATCTCCGCCAAGTCTAGTGCCGCGCTCATTCCTGCGATGCCACCGCCCACAACCATGGCTTTGTTGGTTACTGGAACCTCTATGGTTTGAAGAGGCATCATCAACCGAGCTTTCGCCACAGCCATCCGTATGGCGTCTTTAGCCCTTTCCGTAGCCGCTTCAGGAGTGCTCGGGTGGCACCAGGAACTGAATTCGCGGATGTTCGCCATCTCATAAAGGAACGGGTTCAAACCCGCCTCGGAGACCGTGCGGCGGAACGTGGCTTCGTGCATTCTCGGCGAGCAAGCAGCGACCACAACGCGGTTCAGCTTGAAGTCTTTTATGCCTTTTCTAATTTCTTCTTGCCCAGGGTCAGCGCAGGTGTAACGGTTCTCCTTAACGTAAACCACATCTGGAATCGTTTTAGCGTACTCCACCAGCTCCGTTATGTCCAACGTGCCCGCGATGTTCAAACCGCAGTGACAGATGAAAACGCCTATACGCAACTCTTCGCTTTCTTCGCTTTCGGGCTGTTTCGGGGCTTCGGGCTGGCTCATCGTATCTCCTCCTCAAAAACGAATCTTCTGCACACGGTTTCTTTCGCCTTTTGTGAACCTCGGGCTTTCAACTCTTTAACCGCGTCAACTGGCGACGTAAGCTTCTCCAGCGCCTTGTTCCAGGCTCCAGAGCGAACCGGCGAATGATGTATCTTGGTTCTCTTAAGCATTAAAGCCTCGTCAACTGGGCAAACAGCTTTGCAGGCGCCGCAGTAATCGCAGAAAAGCTCGTTAACGTAAACCTTCTTATCTTTGTCGGACAGGTACAGCGCGCCGGTTATGGGGCAAACGTCAAGGCAGTCGGTGCAGCCTTCAGGGCACTTCGTCTGGTCGATGGCGACTTTGCCTTCCATGAACTTCCGAACTTTGATTACGCCCGGAGCGCACTTGTACTCGCATACTCTGCAGGTTGGGCAGTACTTCTTTTGGATGTCCAGATTGATTTGCACGCGTTGCCTCTGGCTCGGCGTCAAAGCCGCAAGGTCCTCAACCGGTTTCCCATCGTAGCCTACGCGGCTTATCTTAATCAAGGATAAGGGACAGGCGTCTTCACATTCGACACAGTCTTTCGGGCACCGGCGAGTGTCCACCTTTATGTCGCGAGTTAATTCGGGAAAACTCTCCTTATCCAGCACCGAGAGGGCGTGTTCGCCGTTCAACGTGAGCTTGATGGCGCCGTAGGGACAAACAACATCGCATATCCCACAGAAATTACACTTCCCCAAGTCAATGTCAACAGTGGCTTTCCTGGCTTTTTGACCTTTGACTTTGGGCTGTTTTTCAAGTTTGATGGCGTCTTTTGGACAGGCTAAACTGCATATTTGGCATCCTGCACAACGCGCCTTGTCAAGGGTTAACCTAAAGTTTTTAACGTGTAAAACCCATTCCAGAGATAACGTGTCTGCCGTATCTTTCTTCACTGTTTTTAACGGCATTTATTTACCACACCCACATAAGGCACATGCGCTCGATGCCAGATTGTTAGAATGTTTCAATGCAGAGTTTTCGATATAAATATTGCTTGCTGATAGCGCCGTTTTATTCATGAATTTAGCGAAAAATTCAAAGTTAGAAAAACTTGTGAAAGCTACTTAGCTTCGAACCGTCACCGCAACATGGCACTTCAACGCTTCACCATCTTCGAGCGAAACTACTTGCAAACCAGCATCGTGCAGCAACGCCGTGAAGACTTCCAACGAAAAAGCCTTCTTCAACCCAGACACCACAATATGTGCGTCGCGCTTCGCGTTTCGCTTGAGTTCGCTTAGCGTTTCCGAGGGGTTCGGCATGTTCTGAAGCACCGTAAAAGCGAAAACCACGTTGAAACAGGCGTCTCTGAACGGCAGGTGGTCAGCGTCAGCCTGAACCAAATGCACGTTGAGGAAAGCTCGGGCGCGTTCCTTGGCTTGAAGCAGCAGCGAACGGGAGGTGTCTGCGGCTGCAACCGTTTGGGTTTCGGCGGCGATATGGCTGAAAAAGAGCCCCGTGCCGCATCCAACGTCAAGAACGCTGTCGTGCATGTCCAAGTGTTTTAAGGCTGCGTGGTACTTTGCTGCCTGTTCCTCAGCGTACCGCTCATCATACATTCTGGCGGTCAAGTCGTAACGCCGCATAACCTTGCGCTTCTGGCTCCACTTGTTCACGGGCTGAACCTTCAGAAATCTTATGTACACTGGAACCCTCTAAAATACTTGGCTGACTGAAATGCAAAAAGACAAAGTAACGGTCCTAACTAACCCAGCGCTGGCGGAAGCGGCAGCGGTGATTGAGAAGGCGTTTATGCAGAGAAGAACGCTCATAGTGGCGGGCAAATGCAGTGTTCGCTACACAGGACGCGCCAAGTCAACGCTTGAGCCCGGCGAACGCCTATTAATCATCAAAGAGGACGGGTCGCTGCTTGTTCACCGCCCAGTCGGCTACGAACCCGTCAACTGGCAGCCTTCAGGAAGCGTTTTCCATGTGCAAGCAAAAGCCGACGCAATGGAGGTTCACGCGGTCAGGCAGAAACCCCGAGAAAACGTGCGAGTAACCTTCAGCGAGGTTTTCATGGTTTCAGCCCTAAGCCTAGTGGATTCGGGAGAGTTCGCGCTTTACGCCAGCGAACAAGACATGCACAAGGCGATACTGCTCAAGCCTTCGCTTCTGGAGGAGGGCTTCAAACCCATAAGCTACGAGAAGAAAGTTGAGCCGGGTTTCGTGGACGTTTACGGCGTGGACAAGAACGGAAGGCTTGTGGTGGTGGAGGTTAAGAGGAAAACAGCGGGAAAAGACGCGGTGCTCCAGCTTGCCAAGTACATAGACGCCATAAAAGGCAAAGCAGACCGTGAACTTCGAGGGGTGCTTGTTGCGCCCAGTCTCGGTAAGGATGTGCAGAGGCTTCTGGTGACGTTGGGGTTGGAGTTTAAGGCGTTAGACCCTAAGAAATGCGCCAAGGAATTGAAAAAAACTGAAACCAAAAAACTGGAAACGTTTTTCAAGTGAAAAAGCGAATGAACAAAATCTGCTACGCGTGAATCTCAGGCGTATCCTTACTGGATAAAAGGAAAGAGACAAACCTTAAATCCGTTGTACTTCTCAATTAAGGGTATGTCAGAGGAGCTAGGGCGTTACCTTTCCAGTTATATTCAAAGCCGTGTGGGAGTGTTCAAGAAGTATCTTTTAGCGGCTTTGGACAACAACGACCACTGCATATGGTACTTGGAATCAACTGAAGGTATGCTGGTTCCGTCTTCAGATTTGAAGAACTGCCAGCTTCTGAGGGATGCTCAACTTTTTACCGAGGACGTTAGAATGTCAAGAAACGGGCGCAACACGTACAAGATTTATTGTTTGACGGAGTTGGGCATGAATTTGGCTACGGAAATTAGGAAAGAAGGCTTAGAAGGCAACAAACCAGAAAAATAAAAGCAACACCAAGCGCCGCCAACAACCGCTGTTTATAACCTACCTGCGTTTTAGACACCTTCTTTCTAACAAATTATTTAAGCTTCCCATTGCTCAATGGGTGGCTATGAGCGCTGTACTTTCGCCCTTTGAAACATTAGGACTCTACTCCGTGGTGGCGGTAGCTGTCGGCGCATTAATTTATGCATTAATTTTGAGAAGAGAGGTGCTTCGGGAGAGCACAGGCTCAGGCAAAGTGAAAGAGGTTTGGAACGGAATCAGGTCAGGAGCAAACGCCTACCTGAAAACCCAATTCAGATCTTTAATCTTGTTTATAGGCGTCTTGGGCGCTTTCCTCTATATCTCGGCGGCGCTTGACCCGTCGATTGCCAACAACCCAGAGATTTCTAACCCGATTTTCATAATAATCGGCAGGGTCGGCGCGTTTTTGATCGGAGCTTTCTTCTCCGCCATGATTGGCTATTTTGGAATGAACATGGCTGTGCAGGGAAACATACGCGTCTCCGAAGCCTCCCGCAAAGGCTTTCGCGAAGCGCTCCGCATCGCGTACCGCACGGGAACCATAACTGGCATGCTCACCGATGGGCTGGGTCTCTTGGGCGGAACCATAATTTTCTTGATTTATGTTGAACACTCACCCGCTGTTCTTCTAGGCTTCGGGTTCGGCGGTACGTTGCTTGCGTTGTTTATGAGGGTCGGCGGCGGAATCTACACTAAAGCAGCAGACATAGGCGCTGACTTAGTCGGCAAAGTTGAGATAGGAATTCCTGAAGATGACCCTCGAAACGCGGCGGTCGTGGCGGATCTTGTGGGAGACAACGTAGGTGACTGCGCGGGGATGGCTGCGGACATTTTTGAATCCTACGAGGTGACGATGGTTTCGGCGCTTATCTTGGGTTTAGCCATAGCCACGCAAGGGCCCATATTTGAGGCTAAATGGATTGTTTTTCCCTTGTTAGCGCGTGGAATAGGCATCGTAAGCACCGTGATAGGAACTTACGCTGTTTCAATATGGCCTGAAAGGTGGACGAGAGGCGACGCTTTCAAGGCGATGGACTTATCATATGACCTGTCAAGTGTCATTTCTGCAGCCAGCTTTCTGCTTCTGTCCTTATTTTACGTAAACGATATCAGAGTGTTCTTAGTCACCACGATGGGGATAGTCCTCGCGATAAGCTTCAACAAGCTTGCAAACCATTTCACCAGCCCAAGCAAGGGTCCCGTTGATAAAGTGGCGGCAACAAGCAAAACAGGATCAGCCACTCTGATTTTGCAGGGTCTGGCGTTGGGATTTGAGAGCACCGTTTGGACAACACTGCTAATCGGACTTACTATTGCGGTTTCTGTCATAATTTGGTTTGGAGCAGGGATACTGTTCGCGTTCTACGGGGTAGCCCTCGCCAGCATCGGCATGCTAACGCAGACAGGCAACAACGTAGCCATGGACACGTTTGGCCCCATAGTGGACAACGCAAACGGCATAGGTGAAATGGCTGGGCTTGAAGGGGAACCGCGTCAGATTCTTGCCGACTTGGACGCTTCGGGCAACACAACCAAGGCAATCACCAAATCCTTAGCCATAGCCTCAGCGGTGCTGGCTGCGGTGTCGCTTTTTTCCGCGTTCACCGAAACCCTGAACGTTAACCTCGATATTGCGGACCCCTTGGTCTTCGTGGGGCTTTTAGTCGGCGGTTCACTTCCGTTTCTGTTCAGTTTCATATCCATAAGGGCGGTCAGCAGGGCAGCCGGAAAAATCATCGAGGAGGTCAGGAAGCAATTCAAGATTCCTGGAATTATTGAGGGCTTGAAACTTCCAGACTACGCCTCAGTCGTGAGCATATGCACTTCGGCTGCGCAGCGGGAACTGGCGAGCTTGGCCATAATCGCGATACTAACTCCTTTGGCGGTTGGAACTCTCTTGGGCGCAGCAGCTTGGGGAGGATTCTTGGCAGGAGTAATATTGACTGGGCAGCTTTTAGCCGTGTTCATGGCAAATTCTGGTGGTGCATGGGATAACGCCAAGAAGAAGATAGAAGATGGCTATTACGGAGGCAAATACTCAGAAAGCCACAAGGCGTCAGTGGTGGGCGACACGGTGGGAGACCCGTTAAAAGACACTGCTGGACCCGCTTTGAATCCGATGATTAAGGTGATTAACCTGATTTCACTGCTTTTCTCAGGTGTCATACTATCGCTGGGTAACGTGCTCTCAGTCGAAATTCCGAATACGGGAATCCAAATACCTGTCGTATCGATTGCTCTCTCATTGGTTTTGATAGGCATAATCGGGGCAGCAATAGTCTACAGCAAGCGTGAGACAGAGGAAGAAGAGAGAGCACGTGATGTTGAAGGACCGGTTCCAAGCGACATTCTCGCTGAACCCAACCCTGTGGAAGTGAACGCGGATTTCGTTGTGAACGCCACGCTTGACGATTCCAGCACTGGCGGCTCAAAAATAGCCTCTGCTGAATACAGCCTTGACGGAACAACGTGGCGGTCGATGGAACCTGCAGACGGCGCTATGGACACTCCGATCGAGAAGATAGTGGCAAAGTTGTCAGTGACGAAAGCAGGGGTTTACAATCTGCAAGTGCACGGCTCCGATGAACTGGGCAACGTGGCTTCTGAAAAATCCATTGTCCTTATAGTTTATGACCCAGACGGCGCTGCAACAGGCGATGGTAGCATAAAATCCCCAGTTGGAGCCTACACAGCCGACCCAACGCTTACGGGAAAAGCAAAATTCAAGTTTGATGCCGAGTACCGTAAGGGGAACACGGTTCCGACAGGTCAAACCGAGTTCATATTCCAAGCCGCAGACATGACCTTTAAAAGCACCAGCTACGATTGGCTCGTCGTCTCAGAATCAAAAGCGCGTTGCTTGGGTACGGGCACAATTAACGGTTCAGGAAAATACGGGTTCATGCTGATTGTGGTTGACGAGCCGGCCAGAGGCGCGAGCAAATCGAAAAAATTCAGAATGAAAATCTGGGACAAAACAACAGGCAAGACGGTCTACGATAACAATTTAGGCTATCCAGAGGACATTACGCCGACAACTTTGGTGTCAAGCGGCAGCGTCGACGTTCACGTCAAGCAGTGTCAGCCAGAAAAGTGATAAGGAAGAACCGCCAACTATAGTTTTTAGGAGCGAAGGCGAATCTTGAATTTGTGGAAGGACATTCCAGTCGGAGATAAACCGCCGGAACTGCTGAACATGGTTATTGAAGTCATGAGCACTTCCAGAGACAAGTACGAGTATAATATAGACTGGGAAATCTTGGTGCTGGACAGGATAATTCCCTCATCTGTCGTGTTCCCCGTTGATTACGGTTTCGTCCCGCAAACCTGGTTTGATGATGGTGACCCGTTGGACATCATGGCGTTGAGCTTCGAGCCTTTAGAGGTCGGGTGCATAGCAAAAGTCCGAGTCATAGGCGCCTTAATAATTGAAGACGAGGAAGGACTCGACGCAAAAATCCTATCAGTGCTTGAGAACGACGCGAGATTCGAAGGCTACAATGACATAACTGATGTGCACCAGCATCAGCTAAAGATGATTCAGGAGTTTTTTGAGACCTACAAGAGGCTGGAGCCACACAAGTGGGCTAAAACAAGAGAATGGAAGAAAGCCGCGGAAGCCAAGAAAATCGTGAATTACTCCATGGAATTATACCAAGAAAGAATAAAACTGCCCCAGAATCAACTTAAATAAACCGCATTCTCTGGGTGTTTCAGGCGATTTTTTGGTTTAAGCTTAGATGCTCCTTCTCTGAAATCCAGCCTTCCTTTCTTATGTACTCCAGTCCTTTTCGGATGCTCTCACGCTTCGAAACCGTGCTTAGTAGGTTGGCTCTTTCACCCATTTCCCGCATTTCCGTTTCAAAAACCGCGTTCTGCTGCGCTAGCACCTGAATGGTATCCATCAGGGAAGTGATGACTTCAAAGCGGGGAACAAGGAGCTGCTTGATTTTTGCCTTGCCTAAAGCGCTCTTAAGCTTGGTGGAAAGCCCAACGGTGTTCGCTTCTGAGGGAGGAAGAATCAGGTAGCGTTTCTTTGAATCCACCTTGTAGCAGATTACATAGAAGGGAACATAAAACAACACCGCTTCTTTCAGCTCAGATTCATTTTTGACGCCTAGCTCCCTAAAGTTTTCGATGCCTGTTTCTCTTAGCTTGACGGTTCTGCTGAGCTGTTCAAGTATAACCTTGGTTTGCTGCTCCAACTTGTCGGCTTCTTGCTTGTAAAGCAGGATTTTCGCGTCACGGGAAGATTCAAGGTCCAGCAGTGGCTGGCGCGCTTCTTTTGTCTTATTCTCTAATTCGGACCGTAAATTGAAAATTTCTAGGGATTTGCGATCTTCCAAGTCTCTGAGGGATTTTTCTGTTTCCTTCAACTGGTCATCAATGTCGGAAAGCGCCTTCTTTGTTTCACTCGCTTTCTCTTTCCACTTATCTTCGCCAACAGCGTTATCTTTTTCTGCGCAGGTCTTAGCTTCCAGTTTGCAATGTTCAATTTTCGCAAGAGCTCGCTCCCTCGACTTTTCAAGTTTCACTTTTCTTTTTTGGACAGGGAGATGTTGGCGCTCGAAAGCCTTTGTAGATTCTATGATTTGATGGTCGTATGCTTCTTTGAGACGATATAATTTCGGAGTGACCAGCTCTTCTTGCGCGTTAATTTTAACACTGAATTCTTCCTTGACGGCTCGAGTTTTGCTTCGCAGCACTTGTGTGTAGTGGTTGGTTGCCTTGTTTATGAACTTCATACATCTGTAAAAGCCGTCAACGTCTTTTTTGAAAGAGGCATAAAGACTCTCAAGTTCCTTTAAAATAGAAGCGATTGTCGATTCATCTAAAGTTGGAGAAAGCAGCCCAACGTTGGCAGGTTCATCCTCTGTTTCTTTTGCCTCGGGGCGGTAAGATTCAAACTCGCTCAGGAATTCAGGTTCTTTTATTAAACCGTTTACTACAACCGCCTCTTCTGTCACTGGAGCCTGAAAATAGTTGAGGTGGTCGGAGAGGAAAGCCATATGAGTTTCCCGTGTCTTAGAACTTCTTTTGAGGTTCTCAATGAAAACGTTAACATCAGGAATTACGGCATACCGCAGTGTATGGCTAGACCTGTTAAAGCCGTCGAAAATCAGGGTTGTTTCAGACCATGGGAAAAGCCAAAGCGGATAGCCCACTTTAGCGATGAACGTGATTTTTTCTTCAGAGCGCCTTGAAAGTATGCCGCCGCCTTTTGGCCTATCAAGTTCTGCCAGCGAGAAAACAGCGGCTACCTCCAAGTCGGATGTAAAGGGTTCTTTACGGTTTTCTGAAAGAGAGGAGAAAGGTAGAAGAAACTGCTTATACGCTGAGCCGATGCCTGACATTAGGGGTCCCCAATATAATTGCAGGTGGTATCATTTTAAGATTTGTCATTAACTTCTGATACCGCCAGAAAAAAAGTCTGTTATCTTCTTTTGGAAAAGCGCGTTTTTCAAAAGCTCGCTCTGCCGGATCCACCGCTGGAGTGGAATTTCAAATCGGCTACTGATGAACTTTAATGATTCCCCCAGACTGTTGAAGAGATGCGGTTTCTGTCGCATGGCGTTGCGCACGTTTTCCCGCACTTGCCACACGCCCACGGGCATTATGTAGCCTGGACGAGCTTCACGCAGCACGACCACGGTGGCTTGCCGCCTTTCTTTGATGAGCCGCTCGCAAACTGCTAACCGAGCCGAGTAGTAGCAGCCACCTATCTCCGCGTAAGTTGTCCGCCCATCGTTGCCTTCATAGTCTGAGAATATGGCAGTTTTCCTACCATGCGGATTCCAGACCGTGCCGGGGTACCACGCCTCCATGGACTCGTAGCTCCACTGGGCGGGAATCATCAAAATCTCGAAAATGTTGTCCAAGTAAACCGACTCGTAGACGCGGTACTTGTTTATTTCAGGAAAAGTTTTCACTGTTTCAGCCAAGTTTTTGGAGATCATGTCGTCCACGGCGGTTATGCTCCAGCGTGTAGGCACTAAACGCCTGTTCTTCTCTATGCCGAAGGCGCCGACGCTGAAGGCTTTCTGAATCTTCGTAACCATCACACCCCGCCCGAAAAGCTCCAGCACAGCCTGCGTAGCACGCAAATCGGTATCGTAATAGGCTTTTTCTATCCGTTGTTCATACCGGGCGTTGCCAACGTGCAGGTCTCGTATGGGCGCGGATGGACCGAAGGGTTGGACGGCGTCGTCCATGAATATTGATCCTCTGGGCTTTTTTGTAAGGTTCAGTTCGGTGTCTACGCTGGTTTCGGCAAGCGCTAACTCGCGAGTGTGCTCCATTATCTTGCCTCCCTCATTGAACTTCTGCACGTGAACGCGGTGTTTGCCACGGATAAGTAGCGATCGGAAGCCCACGATTTCGTCAATTGACCTTCCGAACCACTGTTCTGGCAGGTCGTAGATGCCTGTGTCTTCGTGGATGGGCGGCACGAGAGGCCCCACGTAGACGTTTGGGTAGCCAATTCTTCCGATGAACACGCTTGGCGGCGAGACGCCTGAAATGTCTTGGGTTGACATCAACGGCACGCTTTTCAGGAAATAGTTGACTTTAACCATGATTGGGCAACGAGTTTTTCCGCAGAGAAACCGTGAACCCTTGCATAGGACGCATAGGCTGCTTTGTGAAGCGCGGGTGGCAATCTGGTTTTCTTCGACAGCTGAATTGTTGTTGCGTTTTATATGGTTAAGTAGCCAATTGTCTGGGGCGTTTGCATTATGAGGTTTAGATTGAAGGGTCATGGTCTTCTTTGATGATGGATATAACGGCTTCTTATGCTTTCCGTATTGGAAAAGCTCAAAATTCAAGGTGTTCCTAGCGAAAAATCAAGCAAGTTCAGACGCCAAGTTGTCAAAATACTACATTGTTAACGCATTCGTTTTTTCTCTATAGGAAAGCTCTAGAAAATCAGCCAGTTTCTTCTTGAGTTCAATAACAGTTTATAAAACTCCTAGGGTGAAGAGTCAGGTTGGAGGAGAAGGAGAATTTGCGTAAAGCGTCAAAAATAGGCGTAATTGTGCTTCTAAGTTTAATGTTTGTAGGTGTAGGTGCATTTGTTTATGCTCAGACACAAGGCTCAGTGTAGCGCGCGCGACCTGAATGACAATAGAAGGCAAGACTTGATTGGAAATTGAACGACGTTTGAGTTGACGGTGTCAACAAACGTCTGCGTCCTGGCGTACATCTTGGTGATTCCAGAAGGGCCTCTTGGAACCTTAACCGCTGGTGCAGCATGCGCATTTGCCTTCATGTTCTGGAAGAGGGGTGGACACCTGAAAAAGCAAAAATTGAGCTAGACGGCTCTCGCAACCTCTGCTCCGTTTTTCCAGCATATACCTCCCATTTCTATCATCTTGGGATTCCAATGTTCGGAAGTCTTATTAGGCATACAAAAGGGAAATAGCAGAGTGGCAGGTGCACGCGTTGAAGACGGCTTTGTTTATTTGCACACACAATTCTGCGCGTTCCCAGATGGCAGAGGCTTTTCTGAACGCGCTTTGCGGAGATAAGTACGAGGCAAAAAGCGCTGGCGTCACGCCAACAGGGATTAACCCTTACGTTGCGAAAGTGATGGCTGAGGTGGGCATAGACCTTTCAACGCACAGGTCTAAGAGCATCATGGAATTTCAAGGAAAAAACTTTGACTACGTAGTCACGGTCTGCGACCCGGCACGCGAAAACTGCCCGTTCTTTCCCGGAGAAAACCTGATTGACAAGAGTTTTCCAGACCCAGCAACGTTCACAGGAACGGAAGAGGAAGTACTGCCGAAAGTCAGAGTTGTCAGAGACGATATAAAAAGCTGGATAGAGGACACTTTCTGCAAAGAGAACCTCCCAAGAGGTGACTTGAGTGAACTTTATAGAGGATGAGAATGCTAGTCAGAACCAGTGGCGGAGATGGCGTTGAAGGATGAAAAAGTACTTCAAGAACTGCTGGATGGAGTTCTATCCAAGAAAGATGCAATTAGATACGGCAGTTTCAAGGCGTTAAACGTCCTAAGCGAGAGGCATCCTGAAAGGCTGTATGGCAAGTGGGATTTCTTCGCCGACCTGTTGGGCAGCGCCAACACTCACCAAAAGTACATCGCCATCTACATCATTGCGAACCTGACAAAAGCTGACCCGGAAAACAGGTTTGAAAAAATCTTTGACACTTACTACGGGTTGTTGGGCGACAAAAGTGTCATTCCGCCTGCGCACGTGACGCTTAACTCGGGAAAAATCGCTTTGGCAAAGCCTAAGCTCCGGGCGAAGATAACGAACAGGCTGCTAGACATTGACAATACGGTGCAGAGGCACACGGACCTTGTTAAAGCCAGTGCCATCGAAGCGTTTGACACCTATTTTGGGGAGAGCAAGGATCAGGAGAGGATAATTGAGTTTGTTAAGGCGCAGCTGGACTGTGAGAGCCCGAAGACGCGAAAGATGGCGAAGGCGTTCTTGAAGAAATGGAGTAAAGAGTGACGGGGAAAATCACGTGGATGCAGAGAGTCATTGGTCTTCGAAGATGAATAGGTCGTCTATGGTTGTCTTCAGGGCTTTGGCTATTTGGTGTGCCAGCATGAGTGAGGTGTTATATTTGCCTTTTTCGAGATAGAGTATTGTTTCTCTTCTTACGCCGACTTGTCTTGCGAGGTCGTCTTGGGTCATGTCGTATCTGGCTCTTAATTCTTTGATTCTTGTTTTGAATTGCATGGTTAGTCGTCTTTTCTGCCATAGTACCAACGTAATATTAGGAAGGATACATTGGAAACTAAGAGTACTGCTATCAACAGGTAGCCGGCGTCAACGTTCTGCAGGTTTGACAGTTCTCTGCCGAACATGAGAATGAACATGAGCGCTATCGTGAAGTATGAGCCTATGATCAGGGCGGAGTTTGCGGCTTTTCCTGTGATGCGTTGGGTGCGTTCGTCTTCTGAGGGGAACCCTTCTTTTCGGTCTTTGCGTATTCTCCACACTACAAAAATGCCAATCAGCACGACCAAGACGGCTATTCCGATGCTTGTAATTGGCCAAGTTATGTCAGCCATGCTGTCACCTCCCCGCATCTTCAACGTTCGCAGTTGTGCATTGTGACTGTTGGAAGCTTTTCAGCACTCTTGTCTTGTGGGAGGCGCTTATCAAGCCTATTCCGACTATGCCAGTGACTATAGCTGCACCCACGGTTCTGTCGCCGAAGATGCTGCCGGTTACCATTAGAAGAGCGCCTGCTAAGCACAAAGTAACTCCTACAGCGAGCGCGCGCGAACGAAAGAACGCGCCTTGAAAAATTTCAAATTTATTGGAAGAGGCTTAAAGGGCGTTTTTATCATGGAGAGGGGATGATTCTAAAGTTAACGCACAGCGTTATGAGCGCCCAAACATAACGAGTATTTCGCGAAAACTCACATTTAAACTTACCCCAAACGCATCCACGTATGGCAAATCAATCATAGAACCTTTTCAGCACCTTCAACGCATTCAGCGTAATCCATTTGCTACTGTTGCCTTTCTGCTCAATGCTTGTTTGAAAACGCCCATTAAAGCTATTTTCCAATTTCCACCTGCCCTGCTCATCCTGCTTCGACAAAACCAAATCAACAGCCTCCTGCATCCGCTCGTCCTTACAGCCGAGCTTTGTCAATATGCCCAAGACTTCCAGCACATCCGTCTGGTACATCAACGGAAAACCAAACCGCAGCCAACTAGGCTTCGACACCCGGCTCAAGTCGTGGCTTCTTTTGTAAATGTGATGCTTAAGCAGGTACTTAACGCTCCTGTCGATAGTATCCACTACGCCCGCAGACCGTTTTTCAACAGGAATTTCCGCCAGCGCCTTAAGGGCTTTAACCACGCCCATGTGGCAAGAATGCTTCCCAAAACAGCTTGTTGCTTTCTCATAAGGCCAAATCTTAGGTGGCCACGCTTCCCCATCATCAAACCGCTGATACTTTACAATCCAGTCTATCCCACGCTGAACCCGCGGGTCATTCAAAAAGCCCAGACGAATCAAACTCCACACCATGTTACCCGTCAAACACGGAAGCACGCCACTATACCTGCCGCCACCCACCTTAACGCTTAACCATGCTGAGAAACCACTGCTCTTGCGGTCCTGAGAATTCTCCAAGATAAACTCACACGCCTTCTTGACACGCTCATCCTTTCCGTCAGCCCCAAGCTCAGACAGAATAATGAGCTGCCAAACCGTCCCACGATACTTTGCGGTGTAAAACCTTTCAGGAGCCTCCCAGTAACAGCCGTCGTTCTGTTTAGCCAAAATCTTCGGCACCACACCAGCAAGCATAATCTCCTTTTTGGCTTCCCGCACCTCAGAACTGTTTTGAGGCTTATCTAAAATCTGGGACAATGCAAAATACCACACCGAAGGATTATCCTTTTCCAAAAGCCAATCCACCGGATCTGCTTTCAACATAGACTTCCAATCACTCATAACTGTCCACCGTCACTGGACATTTTTGTTATGGTTTTTTCTTGCTGATAAATTTGACTCTGTCCATTGTTTTCAGGTGTTGGTCGCTGGTCACGATTTGAGCATCATAGGTTTTTGCCGCTGCTACAATTATAGAGTCTGCAATTCCAAGTTTAAGGCTTATGTTGACGTCAGCCGCCTCTACGCCCAGAGAACTTGTTAAATCAACGATTTTTGTTCGCGTCATCTGTGCATAAGCCTCCAGCGCCTTTTCTTCGCCTTTGACGCTTTTGATTTTCTTGTAAACCTCGTAAATGACAATGGTTGGCGTCACAGTGCTTTTATCATCTGCATGTTCAATGAAAGTTGCGTAACTATCCGCCAGTGGACCGTCTCCGAAATACTCTATCCAGCCGTATGAATCTATGAGAATCAAAAGCGGTCCTCTTCATGCCTTAGATTATCTGTGGTTACGCCTTTGACGAATCCTCGCAGTTCTTTCAGGGGCTTCTCAGGAATCAAATGAACCACGCCGTCCTTTTCGATAACTATGACTTTCTGCCCAGGTTTCAGGTTCATCTTCTCTCTGACATCTTGAGGAATGACAACTTGATATTTTGAAGAAACCGTCACTTCAGTCACACCAATCACCATGTTTAACAATATGGTCATCGATATATAATCCTTCTTACGAAATGATCACCGCCTTCAACAAAACAAGGCAAACTTGATGAATGAAGTGGCGCCCAGGCCGGGATTCGAACCCGGCTCTGGTCACAGAGCATTCTTTCTCTGCGATGTCTAGCGGGCGACAGCCGCTTATACTAGACCGGACTATACTACCTGGGCTGTCTATCAAAGGACCTAAGCGCCGCAACAATACACGGCATTTTAGCTAATTAATCTTTCCCGGAAAAACCTGATGTGGACAGGTAACGAGCAATCTTCACGGATGGAGTTTTGCTCTTGTTCCGCTTCATTTCTGCGGATGGAATATAGATTTCGTAGCGAGGTTTCTTCGAAAAACTGTTACGCGGTGAGTCTCTTAATTTTGTTTTCGCAGATATGTCCAACTCGCGCAGAATTGCTATAATATTCTTGAAAATCTTGCCAGATACTCCAAGTGTTCGTGTACATGTCCATCGCTGTCAATCATTCCCGCTATAAACCCACATTGAAAATCTAATGATAGAATTTCAGTATGCTTGATAGTCTTCTCTCTTGTTTTTCCATCATAATCGATGTGTTTTTGTAGATATTCAACCAAATTTTTTGAATATACTTTAACCGTCAGAACGCTACCCTGCGTGAAGATGTTTACTTTCTTACCAGCTTTTTCAAAAATGCTGGCCAAAAAATGGGAAATGTCGTTATCCCGTTTTGCATCTAAAGCGAATCTGACAAAGAAACGGGGTTCTTTACGTCCTTTGTTGAATGAGCCATCTCAGGAAAAGCCCGACAATATATCCTTTCTCACATTCCTCAAGACTGTTAAGGTTAAGCTTAGTCATCTTGCGACAATAATTTTGTACGTGATAGTAGACAGTTGATTTGCTTATGTTGAGATTTTTAGCGGCTTGAATCGTCTTTTAGCTCGCGTTTTGATTAGCAAAAGTTGGGTTGATACGGATGTTGGTTTTTTCCAGAATTTGGGCGTTTGAAATTTCTTCAGTTCTATGTAGTACCCAAATACCCATAAGGAGAATGAGAGCCAGAATAAACCCAAAAGGCAGCCTCCGAGAACATCGCTAAACCAGTGGACGTTGAGGTATATTCTGTCGAAGGCTACGATGGAGGCTATTGTAATAGAAATTGTGATAGATACTGTTTTCACTTTGGTAGACTTCCAATGTTGCCAAGCGAGATAAGTCAGCAAACCGCAAAAAACTATGCTTGCCGTGGCATGCCCACTGGGAAAGGAAAAACCTGCGTCATAGACTAAACCGTTCAGCGGTCTGGCTGAATGAACCACGGTTTTTGCTATCGAGACTATGAGAGCGTCTCCACCCATAGCCGCTAAAAGCAACACGCTGTATTTTCCGTATTTTCTGTAGAATAGGTACACAGCAAGCGAAAAAGAAATTATAGTCAGGGAGGTTGTATCAAAAATGTAGGCAATTACAACAGCTATTGTGGTGAAAGAATCTGTCTGGATTGACGCAGCCCAAGAATTTGCTTGCAAGTCTATCACGATGAAACTGTTTTTTAACTGAGCTACGAGCAAGAAGCTTACCAAAAATAAGAGGCAAACAAAAAGTAGTTGTCTTTGATTCCTCAAGTTGTTTCTTAATTCCCATTGTTTTGATGCCGTAAAATACCATGTGCTTAATTTAGGTCTTTTGGCTGAACACTCGTCGTCGGGATTAAATTTAATCCACCGACAATTTTCAAGATATAACACCATATCTCAATTGCTACGATATTGCAATTATTATTGCCCCTGCAGTTATTAGAGCCACACCAACCGCCTTTGGTAAAGTGATTTTTTCAGCTAAGAACAAGGCTGCAAAAACAATAACAAAAACCACACTCAACCTATCGATAGAAGCAACTTGAGTCGCTTGACCATATTTCAAAGCCAAAAAATAAAAAACCCAAGAAGCAGCACCAGCCAAACCGCCAAGCAAAATGTAAAAAAGAGAATGCTGACTAACGGAAGCAATTTGCTGTATTCTTCCCGTGAAACCCATAAGAAGTAGGATTGCCACAAACATTATTCCAGCGCGAATTCCAGTGGCGGTTATAGAGTCAACTCCTTCCAAACCTATCTTTCCGAATATTGCAACAAGAGCAGCAGTTATCGCAGAAAATAAGGCAAAAACTAACCATTCCATCCGTAATTTACCCATTTTTCTCTCAATCAAGCGTTAGGTTATTCCTTTGAACCTCTTTATAATTATATGGTGTACTTTTAGTATGTTAACTTGCATTTAAAATTAATCTGAAATATCTTAAATCAAAATCTTCTCAAAATACGACAGTATATCTCCCTCAAAGTACCAATGCTCAAATGAGAGTAGCGCGCGCTTAATTCATCTCTATCTTGCATTAAAATTCAATCTTTTTCTCTCTCACACACACGTGCGCGCGTACCCTGTCAGTCAGTCTGTCTCAGTCAGTCTGTCACTGTCAGTCAGTCACACTCAAGTCCAAATTGACGTTCAGCTTAGCGTTTGCGTTTCTTGAAGTAAACCAGAAAACCTGCACCTGCAACAGCGACTACTACAATTGCTACTATTATTAAATAGACATAATCTGGCAAACTTGAGCCTAAGAAATAGGAAGGTGGCTGTGAGGGATATGGAGACTCTGAAATTGTCATAAGATTTGTTTTCTCGAGTTTAAGCCAGTAAGAAGTTGAATATGGACCATTCGCGTTTTCAGCGTAACAATAGAGGTCAACTAATACGCCTGTTTTCTTGTCATAATAAAAATCGATGTACGAGTAGGAAGTGGCGTTTGAACTCAGAGCGTTTATTCTGAAGTAGTTTGTTTCCCTCGTCTCTCCTTTCGAATACGCAGTGGTTATAGTCTCGTTAATTTTAGGACCCTCCATGTAAGGTATAACACTATCATCAATTCTTAGATTTGCAGACAAGAAAAATCTGGGAACGGAAATATTTGCAGGACCCCCTGTTTGTACATTTATCGAAGTCTCTTGACTTTTTTTTGTACCGTTCCTGTAGGAAATATGGGCGGTAAAATCGATGAATGGACCTGAAACGCTGGTTACCTTTGCACTTATTATTCCAATCTTGTCAATGCCATAATATGAAAAATCTGGGATATAACCAGACGCACCCACTTCATAAGAGAAATTGTCACCTTGAGAAACCCCAACTTGATATGTTTGAGCTAACACTTTTCCCACTTTCGCTGAGAATAAAAGTACAAATATGAGTGTTAGTGCTAATGCTGTTCTTTTCATAACAGCACCAAATAATAATACTGTGAACTATGCCTTATTTTTTGCGGTTTAAGGCTTCTTGATAAAACGACCTGTCTTAAGGTCTCTATACCTGTCTTGCGACTTACCTCTAATCTTAACAGTTTCATATCTCCGTGACTGTCTCGTTTGTCTTGCAAGGGGGCTCTCGAAATATCTCGGCAATGTGTATTCAGCGCGCGCTATTGTATGATTCTTAAAAAAAAAGGCAAGACATAGGGCAAGGTGAAAAGCACTCGTTTCTGAGGGGCACGTGAGAATGCCCTACCTCGAATTTTATGACTTGTAAGAAAGGAAGAAAACAAAAGCGAGAATAGAAAACATTCCCGTTAACATGTTTGGCTCTTTTTGCATTATATGGTCTTGCCAATTACGATGATGTTGTTCAGGACAGCGCTCAAAAGAATCACCGTTATAACCACGAATCCTCCTCTGAGGATGCTCCGGGCACATAGAAAAGATTTGCTTTTCTTGTCTTTTAATCTTAGCAGCATTCGCTCTCCCAGATAATACAACAAGCCCACAAATATCGTTGTCATGAGTTTTATAGCCGTAAACGCCACGAGGTTTGTTCTGGTTATATCCGCGAAAAAAGGGTTGACCTCAACGGCTCCGAAATAGAAAATCCCGATTATGGTTGTTAACCAATCCATATATCCCATCAGAACAAGGGTCAAGCTTGTGACCGCTCTGGCTCTAAGTATGGCTGCCTCCTCCTTTCCCTTCTAAACTATACTTAATGCGTGTCGTCATTTAAGTAATGAACTGCGAGTTACGATATATTCCTCAACTCAGACGGGACGAGAACGCTCTATTCCGCTGCCGTCTTTGATGATATCTGAAGTATGGCTGTAGAGTATGAGTCAAAGTATAACACCTATGCTCTTTCGCCTATTTGGATAAGCGTACTCGCTTACTATAGACTGGCCCGAGCAGCTAGCCACACGCGCCAGCGCAGCCCTAAACAACGCGCCTCACGGGACTTACTGCGTCTTTCCAAGACTTCTTGGGACAGAAAAAGACGCGGGAAAACCCCGTTTCACAGCCTGAACAGCGAACAGGGCGCAAAACACAAACAACCAGCACCATAGAGCGGGTATAGACAAAAAAGCACAACAGTTCAGCGAGAGAGATTCAAAGCTTAAATGATGTGGCCGCATCTATTTTTTCTGGCAGGAGAAAAGCCCTTTGGAAAACGAGAGAATAAGCGAAGGAGACTACGTGCTTCTGTGCTTGGATGTGCGCAGAACGTACCTGGTTAAAGTGGAAGCTGGAAAAACCTTTCACACTCACAAAGGCTTCATAAACCTGGACGAACTTCTCGGCAAAGAATTCGGCGTAGCCGTAAAAAGCAGCTTAGGCATAGGGTTCACAGCGTTAAAGCCTTCGCTGACCGATTACATCATGAAATCCTCCCGCAAAACGCAGATAACCTACCCCAAAGACGCTGCTTTAATCGTCATGTTCAGCGGAATCGGATCAGGCAGCCGCGTTGTGGAAGCTGGAACTGGAACAGGCGCATTAACCACAGTGCTTGCGCATTACGTGAAGCCAAACGGCAAAGTCTACACTTACGAGCTGCGCGAGGAATTCCAGAAAAACGCCGAGAAAAACCTGAAACGGGCACAGCTACTGGATTTTGTGGAGTTAAAAAGCGGAGATGTCATCGCGGGAATCGAAGAACGCAATTCAGACGCGGTAATATTGGATTTAGCGGTTCCGTGGCTGGTTGTGCCACACGCTTACGAAGCGTTGAAGCCTTCTGGCGTATTGGTGTCCTTCAGTCCCACCATAGACCAAGTTGTGAAAACCACCGAAGCCCTAAAAGAAGCTGGCTTCGTCTTTACAGAAACCGTGGAATGCCTGATGCGAGCCATGCAAGTTGAAAGAGGCAAAACCCGCCCCCACACCATGATGACAGGACACACAGGCTACATAACACACGCCCGCAAAGCCATGAAGCCGCAGCAGGAAACACCTGAAAACTCGGCTTGAAAACCCCTACCAAGGCACTTTATTGAGCCCGCACTGTAGCTTGAGGCATACCCAAAGTCCAAAAAGCCTGCTTTAACTGTTCGCC
>CAZJQR010000015.1:0-29016 GCA_964548345.1 uncultured Candidatus Bathyarchaeia archaeon
ATTAACCAAGATGTTTCTCTTTTGACAGTGCGCGCTTAGGGACGTTTCACAGGATGCGTTACCAATATTGCATATCTTTGTATGTTTATTTCCTGACGATAATTGGATGAAGCGAAATAGCCCGAAGATTAAAATCTTATTGAAGGCTGCAAAACTCTTACCTAAGGAGGCGACTGTTGGTGTATTCGTACAGTCACAAGTTCTTATAACGAAGGTGTTAGAGATATAGGCTAATCGCGCAATTATGTGCAATAAAATAAAAGGAAAGGAAAAAAGCATTGAAAATTTTAAACAAAAAAACTGTAGCGATTGCATTGTTTCTGATTTCAACATTCGCTATCTCGCTTGTCGCCATATCAGTTACCAGTGCACATACACCCCCATGGAAGATCCCAACGTTTGCCTACATTAACGTAGCACCAGACCCAGTAGGTGTCGGTCAACAAATTCTCGTCGTGTTTTGGCTTGACAAGACTTTTGACAGCACCGCAATAGGAAACAACTACAGATTCCACAACTACAATCTCACCATTGTAAAACCTGACAATCAGAAGGAGGAAATAATTTATGATGTAGTCGTTGACACCACATCATCGCAGTACTACGCCTACACACCCAGCCAAACTGGCGAATACACTTTCATCTTCACATTCCCCGAACAGGACTACAATACATATGACCACAACCCCAATTCAGCGTATGTTAACGACACTTATCTGCCCAGCCAAGCTCAAACAACACTTACTGTACAGGAAGAACCAGTACCTGGCGTGCCAGTTTACCCCCTTCCAACCGAATACTGGACACGTCCCATAGAGGGACAGAACACAGAATGGGCCACAATCACATCAAACTATCTTAACCCAACAGCCGAAGCCTACCGCTTTGGATCAGTCCGTTTTCAACCAGACGGCGAAGCGCCCAACAGCCCACACGTAATGTGGACAAAGCCAATTCAGTTCGGAGGCGTCGTGGGAGGAAGCAGCGCATTGCATGATCCGTTTTCACCTTCAGCCGCAACTGGAGTCCAAGACGCTACTTACTATACTGGGCTTTCATATGAATGGAGGTTTGCAAGACCAATCATCATTTACGGAAGGCTCTATTATCCTCTACCACGGAGCGATTCGGTTCAAGGCGGTCTCGCAACCAATACTGGCGGCGGATATATCTGCGTAGACATGCGAACTGGTGAAGAAATATGGCAGCAAACCTACACTGTCGATCCGACGTTCGGTTCACTCGAATGGTTCGATTCACCAAACCAACATGGCGTCATTCCAAACGGCTACCTATGGTCAACATCAACCTCAGCGGGTGTAACTACATGGATTGCCTACGACCCATGGGATGGAAACTGGCTGTTCAACATAACTAACGTTCCTTCGGGCACAAGGGATTACGGTCCCAACGGAGAGCCAATAATTTACCAGCTTGACGCTACAAACAAGTGGCTAGCTTTGTGGAACTTCACACAAGTGCTTACTAACGGACCGGAAGGTGCAATAGAATTTACTGGCTACAGACCTGTAGGTAGAGTGTTTAACTCAACTGAACGCGACGCATACTCATGGAATGTGACGGTTCCAGATCTGCCTTCAGACGCGGCCATACGTTGGCCTATATACGGTGATCTAATATTTGGCAGCTCCCACACAGCCGGAGGATTCCCCTCGTTCGGAGGAGGCAGCGCACGCTTTAACTACGTAAACTACGCCACTTTCTGGACAATAAGTCTGAAGCCCGAATCGCTAGGTCAATTGATTTGGAAGAAAAACTACCCAGCACTAGCAGGCAACATTACCTTACAACTCGGTCCGGTGGATCCAGAAAACCGCGTGTTCTTCTTGAGCACGAGAGAGACCATGGAGTGGTATGGCTACAACCTTGATAATGGAAACGCAATGTGGGGTCCAGTTGGAAACGCCAAGCCATTTAACTACTACGCAACTGTTGGAAGTGGAGGCGTAGCTCAAATAGGATACGTAGGTTACGGCAACCTGTACACTGGCGGCTACGGTGGAGAGATCTTTTGCATTGATTCGAAGACCGGCAACATAGTTTGGTCGTACGGTGGTGACGGCGAAGGCAACAGCACCAACGGTGGATTAAAAACGCCTTGGGGACTCTATCCCACCTTTGTAGGCGCGATTGCTGACGGAAAAGTCTATGTTTACAGCGGTGAGCATTCGCCCAACGTACCACCATACAAGGGAGAGAAGTTACGCTGCCTTAACGCTACTACAGGCGAAGAGATATGGACTATTGACAGCTGGGCTACCGTAGGCCCCTTCAGCGATCTCGGCTTTCCAGTTGCAGACGGCGAATTAGCCTACCTCAACGCGTACGACATGCAAGTGTATGCAATTGGCAAAGGACCAAGCGCAACCACTGTCACTGCATCGCCAAAGATTTCTGTACACGGTGGTCGTGTACTGGTGGAAGGCACGGTGATTGATATTTCGGCGGGGACGAAGCAAAATGAGCAGGCAGCTCGTTTTCCGAATGGTGTTCCGGCGGTTTCTGATGCGAGCATGGGTGCGTGGATGGAGTACGTGTACATGCAGAAGCCTCGTCCAACGAACGTTACCGGCGTTGATATGGTTGTGAGCGTGGTTGACCCGAACAACAACTGCTACGAAGTCGGCAGAGCTACAAGCGACGAAAACGGTATGTTCAGAGTTGTTTTTGCCCCCGAAGTTCCAGGCGAATACAGCGTCTACGCTTCATTCGAAGGCTCAGAAAGCTACTGGCCATCATCCGCAGTAACATCAATAGACGTAGAAGAAGCTCCTGCTGCTACTCCTGAGTCTACACCGACGCCGGCACCGATGACCGACACGTACATCTTAGGCATAGGCATAGCCGCTTTAGTCGCAATCGTTGTCATCGGGCTGATACTCATCCTGATGCTGCGAAAACGGTAAGCATAAAGAACAGAAACACAAAATCTACTTCCCTTTTTTTAGTTTAGCGCGTGCTCTAATCAGCAAAAGAAGTTAGAAGAGGCTTCCTTCAAAGCTTAATTTAACATTGAAGGTGAACGCTCTTGCAGTCGAATGAAATAGTATTTTTAGAAGTGTTGCAGTTTACTTTATCCGAACAGCTATGAGCGACCTGGATGCCGCCAAAAGCAGGCTTTACGAGGAAAATCTAACTCTTACAATAGTGAAAAAAGGCACTGTGCTTTTTGAAACGGGCTCTCACAGAATCTCAGGATTCTTAAGCGCCATTGAGCAGCTAGGCGCTAAACTTGAAGGTGCTTCTGCCGCTGACAAAGTAGCGGGAAAAGCCGTTGCCCTCCTGTGTGTCTACGCAGGGATAAGCGAAGTTTACGCCGAGATTCTCAGCAAAAAAGCTAAAGCAGTGTTCGAGGAAAACGAAATTCACTGCGAATGGAAGGAGCTGGTGGACAACATTTTAGACATGAACCGAAGCGACGTTTGTCCCTTAGAGAAGACTGCGTCGGGTATCTCCGACCCTGAAAGGGCTTACAAGGCGTTTAAAGCGTTGTTGCAGTCGTTTAAGGCTCGCAAGTAAACAGGGCGCGAACTGTTTATATCATAGCAAGCAGAAGGTTAAGTGTTTATTATTAAGGAGTAAAAGCAAAATGAGTAATGAACTAGTTCATGTAACTGACGCAAACTTCGATGAGACGCTTAAAAACAACAAAGTTGCACTTATAGATTTTTGGGCAGGATGGTGCGGTCCATGCCGCGCGTTAGCGGCCACAATTGAAGAGTTAGCCAGCGAATATAACGGAAAAGTCCTCGTTGGCAAACTCGACGTGGATGAAAACCCTAAGACGGCTGAATGCTTCCAAGTCTTCAGCATACCAACGCTGGTCGTGTTCAAAGACGGCTGCGAAGTCGAAAGGCTCGTGGGTCTCTGCGCCAAAAACCGAATAGAAGACCTTCTGAAGAAACACCTGTAACGCTGAACATTCAGCTTTTCGTTTTCTCATACATCTTCTCAAGCGTCCACCGAATACTGGACTTCAACTCTTTCAAGCGCTCTTCATCAACGTTCCTTAACACTATCTCACGAATCAAGTCGCCCTCACTGACGATGTTGTAAGCAAACATTTTGTCAGGCGTCAACTGCCCCGTCCGCACAAGTTCACTGTCTTTCGCCTGCATCTTCGCCAGCACCCTCTCCACCAAAAACGGCTGAAAAGGCGGCGTGCTAACGCTGAATTTCTTCCGCTCATCCGGCAAAACATGCAACGCCTCCTTATCAACATAAATAATCGCCAAAGCCTCGTCATCCATCGTTTTCAACGGAATGACGCTCTCAGGCTCCGCAGAACGCGATGTGGCTGGCGCCTCTTCTTCAACCGTAACGTGCACCTCAGGCGCCTCTTCCTCTTTCGGCGCCTTCACCTCCTTCATATCTCCACGTTTGAAGCCCTTCTCAAGCAAAACTGAATTTACCACCTCAAGCAAGCCCTGAGACTCTTCAAGCTCAGAATTTAACTCTTCAATTCGCTTCTCAAGTTTTTTCTTAAAATTGACAAGTGCCTTCAGCTTCTCGGAATCCTGCGACATAGACTTCACACGGGCACTATCTTAGGCAGTTAAGCTTTATCAATTCTTTGCCCTAAGCCATCCCGCCTTAAGCGGAGCTGATTTGCTTAAGCTGATTACGATACATCTCCACAATCTCCACGGAAGCCGTGGCGTCTTCAGCCGCCTTGTCCGTCCGGTACTTGCCCGTGAAACGGGGAAACCGAATCGCCAAACCACTACCCTTGCGTATGGAATCCAAAGCGCACACGTGAATGGGGCTCAGCGTTACCTCGGCGCCCAAAACCTCCAAAACCACTTTAGGCTCAAACCAAACATCCGCCTCCAGTTTCGACTGCACCCGTGAATGCTTGCGCGGAACCACATGCTCCCTCAGCAGTTCAGGCAGCTTCTTCAAGTCTTCATCCGTGAAGCCCGTGCCCAGCTTCGTCACTGTCTCAAACGTGTCCGTCTCTTTGTTGTAAGCCGCAAGAAGCAACGCGCCATACGTTCCCGCACGCTTTCCCCTACCGTGAAAAGCGCCTACAACCACGAGGTCCACAGTGTCCGTCATCTCGCTCTTGTAATCCCGCTTGTACTTTATCCAAAGCCAACCCCGAGCACCAGCCTGATAAACCGAATCTTTCGCCACAGACTTGCACATCAATCCTTCGCAGCCGTCCTCTATGGCTTCCTCAAAAAACTCCTCCAGCTCCTTCACGCTGCTCGTTTTCCACTGCTTAGCCGCCTTAACCCTGTCACTTTCTCGTATGGCTTTTTCCAGCATCTGCCGCCGCACGGGATAAGCGTCAAGCGTCAAGTCCCTGCCGTCCACGTAAAGCGCGTCAAACATGAAAAGCGATACTGGATACTGCTGCATGGCTTCTTTTACGCCGTACTTTCGCCTGCGGTGCATCAGCTCCTGAAAAGGAAGCAACTCACCCGTTTCAACATCAACAGCCACGCATTCGGCTTCCAGAATGGCTTCTTCGGCTTTCACATTGTCTCTGACGAGTTCAACCGCGTCTGGATACTGGCTGGAAATGTTCTCCAAACGCCTCGAATACAGCATAACCTCTTTGCCTTTCTTGTGCCCCTGCACTCGTTCGCCGTCGTACTTGTAATCTGCCACGCATTTGCCGCCTAGTTTCTCCAAGATTTCTTCAGGGGTCGAAAGTCTTTCTGCCAGCATTGGCCTTATCGGCTCGAACACCATCACCTTGAACTTTTTGATGCCTGCTACCCCTTTCTCAGCGACCACGCTTGCGACTCTGCCAAGGTCTGAGGAGATGTTGTAGGCGCGTTCTATGTGTTCGCGGGCTTCTTTTCCTCCGCCGTATGCTATCGCTAAGGCGTCTAACACGGTCATCTCCGCTATGCCCAGACGGAGGTTGCCCGTGACGGTGCGCATGATGTACTTTGCTTCTTTCGGTGAGGCGTCTGAAAGCAGCCCTGCTAAAAGAGCCATTTTTGAGCCTACTGCGCCTGAACCTGTGGTTTTCGCCATCTTGTCCAGGGTCTCGTGAACTCTTTCGGCTGTAAGTCTTTTCTTGAAGAAGGTGGACTGCTGTTTTTTAGCCAGAATCTTCTGCGCTGCTATGCCTATATCGCCGCTTTTTCTCAGTTCATCTTCGATTTCGCTTTGTTTTCTGCCGGAAGCTCGTGCTAGGGCTTTGATGGCGAGTTTTTCTGCCACGCCTATCTCCAAGCCCACGAAGTCTGGGTATATTTTGCCTTGGGTCAAGTAGACGACTTTGGCGATGACGTTTTTCGGCGTGTTTTTCAGCAGGTCAACCAGCAGGTCGGTCATTTCAAGCCGTTTGGTGGTGGCTTCAATTTTCTCGTACGCATCAGCGATTACAGCATAATCCAACAAGTAAACCTCACAGAATATAACCGCAGAGCAGGGTTAATAAAATTTCATCCTAACTGGGCTTCGCCGTGTTCAATGTTTTCCAGCGGTTGGTGAGTGGAATTAGTGTCCTGCGAAATGTATATATCCAAAAGCTTTGCCAACAGTTTTGACTAGGCTTCTTTGAAGGCGTAAATCAGCAGGCAGGGGTTCTAAACCAGTTGGCTCACTTGTCACCTACAAGAGCGACTTTGTCTGTTCTGCTCTCCGTGGTTTTTCTTGACAATCTAGGATACGCCATTCTCTTTCCATACGTGTATTTCTACGCCAGTTCATTGGGCGCATCGGCTTTCGTCTACGGCGCGCGCTAATACTGCTTACAACTTTGATAACGTTAATTTCCGTTAACGCTCCAGTGGAGGCTCAAGGCGGAACGTTTGGTATAGCTTAATCTTTTGCTGCGCTGGCGCAGACTGTTGGTCCCATTTTGGCTGCTTCTTTCTTTGCGTTCGGATTATCTGTTGGCGTGGTTGGGTTTGCGTTCATTGTCTCTGCTGGTTTAACGTTTGCTACGATTCCGTTGATGATTGATTTTAAAGAGCGTAAAAAGGTCTAGGCGTCTTGGGCGACGAAAACTTTGGCTGGGCTTTGAAGAAGCAGGTGAGCGGTGTAAGAAGCTTTTTGGTTTTTGTTTGATTTTAAAAGTTTGGATGTTGTTTTACATTCCATCCACTAGATGCGCTGTTCCGTCTGGGCAGTAGACTTTTTCGCCTTTTTCCACGACGAAATAGCGTCTGCTGCACACTTTCATTTGTGAGCAACCATCGCAATCTCTTGATAGCAGTTTCATTTCGCCTCCTCTTGTTTTTTTACAGTTTATGCCTGTTGAAGGCAGATGGGAATGAGAATGGTGCTTTTAAACTTATCTTATTTGAAATTCACGTTTGCGGCTTTGGTTGGCGGAGCGGAAAAGCCTTAAGTCTCATGTGTGCCTTCATAGGTTTGGATGATGAGCTTTAGAGTCAAGAGCCAAGTGCGGTGATGGGACTCGACGGGCGAACTGACACTGTTGTGATGCGGAAAATTTATCAGCGAAAGAGTCGTGAGACAGTCGGTTAAAATGTGGTAACGTGTGTGAAACGAGGTGAACGTGATGGTGGAGATTGTAGTTGATGCTTCGGAACTCAAGGATGAAGGAAAACAAGTGATTCAAGCGCTTGCTGATTTCGTAAAGGAGAAAACAGGCGGTGAAGTCAGCGAGGACTCGAACAAGGTGACGGTGAAGGGCGAAGGCAAAGCCGTTTCAAAAAAGTACCTGCGAGTGCTCGTGAAAAAGTTCCTGCACAAGCAAGAGCTGAAAGACTACTACAGAGTCATAAGCGGCGACGAAGAAACGCTGAAAGTGAAAGAAAGGAAACTGGCCGAAGAAGACTAAAAACGCCTTAAACGCCTTTTTCCCGTTTCAAGAAAAAGAGCGCGGAGCCATTCTCTAACGCGTGAAAATTGTCTATAGCCCCCTTATATAAACTAAACTGCATACGATTCTGCAGGGAAACACAGCGATTTTTCTACATATTTTTGGCTGTGGAAAACGCCAATACAGGTAGACCCCTCTATCTTTTCTGCAATGAAGCGCTATTAGGTTCCAAATATGATTCTTTTCAGGTGGCTTTACTTTGGATTTGTGCTTTGAGAGTAAATTTTGCGTTGTCTGCTTGTGTCAGGCGTTGGAAAGGTTATTACGCGACTACTTTCAAAGACTGAGCGAGGAAGGCAAGTTTGAGCTTCAAAGACTGTATAAGATTCGCGAAAGAGAACCCCGTGCGCTACATTGCCACCGTTGACGGTGACCAGCCGCGGGTTCGGGGTTTCCTGTTGTGGTTTGCGGATAAGACAGGATTCTATTTTAACTCGGGAACGGTAAAGGACGTTTACGCGCAGTTGAAGGCGAACCCGAAAAATGAAGCCTGCTTCTTTAGCCCCAAAGGCAACGGCGGCGCCATGATGCGCGTAGCTGGCGAAGCTGAATTCTTGGAAGACAAAGAGCTGAAACGGAAAGCCATTGAGGAAAGGCAGTTCTTGAAGGCATGGGGCTTCACGCCTGAAAGCCCTGACTTGGTGATTTTCCGCATAGCCCACGGCGAAGAGTGGTTCTGGACGATGGAAACCAACTTCGAACCCAAAAAACCAATCAAATTCTAATTTTATATTGGATATTGCTTTCCGATCGAGACCTTACTTACTCCAGCTTCCTTCTCCAATATAACAACATGTTCGGCTTTCTCAGCGAAGGCTTCGCTGTGCGTCACGGCTATTATCTGTTCGATGGCTTTGAACCGTGATATGGCTTCGGCTAAGCGGTCAATGCTGCCGTCTTCGCTGCCGAGGCTCTCCGTGGGCTCGTCAAGCAGCAACATGTTTAACCCGTGGCCCGTCCGCGACTGCATAATCAGCTGCCCGAGCCCCAGTCGGTAGGCGAAAGCGAGCAGCGTACGTTCTCCGCCTGACAGGTTCGAAACTTCGCGGTCGGCGCCGTTTTCGCTCTTCACGTAAGGCGTGTACGTGTCATCCACAGTTACGTTCAGCAGGGGTGCTTCGCCTCCGACCAAGCCGTCAAGTACTTGCTGCACGAAGTTGCGGAGCACCTTGACGAATTCGCTGCGCAGTTTAGGCTGGATGCTTCTGTACGCGTCGCGGATGGCTCCGAGGACCTCGACGGCTCGGGCGATTTTCTGCATGCGCTCAAGCTTTTCCTGCGCGTGGTTAATGCGCTCCTTGGTTTCATCCAGCCGTGCCAGCAGGTCTTTCTTGCGGCTTTCCTTCGTGCGCAGATCAGATTCCACACGGTAATACTGCGTAAACGCCTGTTCCCGTTGCATACGTGCGGCTTCCAAGTCCGTCATGTCGAACCTGCCTATCTCCCACCGCAACGCCTCAAGCTGCCCAGCCAACTCCTTTTCATGTTGCCGTTTTGCCTCAGCCTCACCTGCTAGGGCGCCCAAGTTCCGCTCTTCTTCGCTTAACCGCGCCTTCAACTCTTCACCTCTCGTCGTGAGCTTTTGCAGGTTCGAAAACGCTTCGTTCACTACGACTTTAGTTCGCTGCATCTTCTCGATTTCGCCTTGCAGCTGCTTTATCCTGTTCTGCCTCTTCGCGTTTTCCTGCTGAATACGCTCCATCAACCCGTCCTTGTACTCACCGTTCAAAGACTGCAGACAAAGCGGACACCGGCTCTCCATAGACAACGACGCCGTGCGCTTCTGGTCAGCCTGCAAGTTCCGCGCCGTCGCCTCCTGCTCCGCCCTCAAGCTGGAGAGTTCATCATCAAAAGCCGCCAGCTGCCCACGCAACGGCTCAACCGGCTGGTTCGCAGGCACCCCCGCTTCTTCAAGCGCGTTCTTGAAAGCCGCCACTTGCGAATCTAACGAGATTTGACGCTGCTTCAAGTTGTCAAGTATAGTTTTCTTGCCTTCAACCCGCTGATTCAGCGACGCCAACGCATCAGCTACGCCCGCGATGTTGGCTTGAACCCGTGCTTCTTTTCTCTTAAGCTCCTCTATTTGCTGCCTCTTCTCTTCCAGCTTCGCCAGTTTTGAATCCGCATCTTCAAGTGCTCTTTTGGCTCTAGCAAGTTTGCCTACCGCATCCTGCAGTTCAATCTCCAAGCGCGTGAACTCTTCGGTTACACGGTTGTATTCGGCGCCGAGCTTTTCCAGCCCCACCACATCCGGGTCCTTCTCGTAAGCCCTTTTCTCGCCGCTGTACTCACGCTGGTAATCCAAGATGTTTTTCCACGCGGTCTCATAATCAGACAAGCCGAACAGTTCGTCCAAGCGCCGCTGCCTATCACGCGGCGTGGCATCCAACAGCTCCTTCAAGTGCTCCTGCCTAACCCACACAATTTCGCGAAAAAGGTCCCGATCCAAACCCGTAATCGCCTTGAACTGCTCAGCTATGGCGTCGGTTTTCATGCTCGCCAAAAGCGTTTCATCCTCAAAAAGCTTCAGCTCCTCAAAGTCCTGCCCTATGCGTTTCCCACGCCTCTTAAGCCCGCGAACAAGCCTGTAAGTTCGCCCATTCTGACTGAACTGGACCGTGACTTGGGCTGAGTCTGCGCCTTCACGAAGCAGGTACTCAAAACTTCTCCCGATAGGATCACCAAACAGCGCAAAGTCCACCGCGTAGAGGACGCTGGATTTTCCTGTGCCTAGGCCGCCGACGAGGCAGTTGAAGCCCCGTGTGAAAGGCACCGTGGACTTGATGTGCGAGCGGATGTTCTCCAGCTGAACTATCTCGATTTTCATTGCAGAAGCTCCTCTATGGTCTGCTTGACCTTTTCCTCATGCTTTCTCGTCAACGGCTCTATCAGAGCTAGGGCGGAACGCGCGATTCTATCCGCTTCTTCATGGCTGTACCTTTCGCCGAAAATCTGGAGAAAATACTCAAACGCCTTCGTCTTCAAATCCTTAAACTCACTCTCGAAAATTGACCGCACGATCTCGTCTGAAACCGCGCTCTCCTTCAGCAGAACAACCGGATGCACCAGCAAAGCTTTTTCCGCCGCACTCCGAATTCTCGCTATGTCCACCTCTGCACGGCTCACCTCAGCAGGCAACACGCCCTTCAAAACAGGAATTACCACGGCGCCTTCCTCGTCTGCGCCTTTGACAAGCTGAACCGCCATGTCAGTGATTTTCGCCGACGTCATGCCTGAAAACTCATGTTCCAGAATCGTGAACCTGCGCGGAGAGGTGAGTCCCACGAACTCCTGCGAGAATTTGCCTTTCTCGTTCACTCGGACGTGGTAGAAGCCTTTTTCCTGTTCCGCCTCGTCGTAGCTGACGGTTTCCGTGCACCCGCTGTACGCCAAAAGCCCCGTTTTAAACTTGCCCGCGAAACGCTTGTGCACGTGACCCGCAGCGTAATAATCAAAGCCCTCAGGCAAAAGCTCAGGAGGAACTTCCGCTTCAATGTACGGTGGCTTCACACTTGGCAGGTCTACAGCCGCGTGGAAAACAAATATGTTGCTAACCTCTAGGCCGGGCGCCGGCGGGTTTTCAGCAATAAAAGCGGGAAGTGCCTCCTCCGTCTTGCGTCGGGTGCGGAAGTTTGGCACGCCGTAGACGTAGCAGCAGCCCGGTTTACGCCAGCACGCGCCCTCGTGTCTGGGCAGGTGGTAGATTAAGCCGGCGCTGTCCAGCGGATACAAAATCGTGCCCGTTATGGTGTTGGGCGCGGAGTCGTGCGAACCGTCCACGGTCAACACGGGGATTCCAGCGTCCCTGAGGCGCTTGAAGTTTCGTATGGCGTTCTCAAGCGTTACGTTGGAGGGGCGTGCGTGATGGAACAGGTCGCCAGCGATTATCATGAAGTCAGGTTTTAATTCGATGGCTTTTTCCACGATCTCCGCGAAGGCGTTGTCGAAGTCTTGACGTCTGGCTTCTAGACCGTATTGCGAGTAGCCTAGGTGTAGGTCTGAAGCGTGGACGAAGCTGAAAGCCTTCAAGTGGTTGGTTAGCTCTCCTGTGAATTATTGGTTTTTGGTTCTGAATTTAGTTCGGGGTTGACTGTTTTAAGCGTTTGGCACAATCCGACTGTATTGGCAGCTGTACATTTTCGGAGGGAAACATATAAACGCCTACGTTTTCTTTAGCAAAGAAAGGCGCGCGCAACATATGAAATGTCGAAAGTGTGGAAAGGAAACGTTTCTTCCTTTTCGATGTCCTTACTGCGGAGACCAATTCTGCACCGACCATCGCCTGCCTGAAAACCACAACTGCACCCGAATGGACCTTGCCCGCGCGCAAAGACAGGAAGACGCCGTGCTTCAAGGACCCACCTCGTACGAGTACAAAGTCACCTACGGCATGCCCCGCAGAACCAGAGGACGCGTTTACTTCAGCCCTAAAGAGCTTAAGCACTTAGCGGTTGCCGTGTTGCTTGTCATCGGAGTTGGCGTATCCTACATTTTTTTCACAGGTTCTTTAGGCGGCGATTTGCTGCTTGTCGCCTCCGTTTCAGCGGCCATTTTCACTTCGTCTTTTGCTATCCATGAAATCGCCCACAAAGTAACCGCGCAACGCCGGGGCTTATGGGCTGAGTTCCGTTTGACCCTGTGGGGTAGCGTGCTAACCGCCATTTTCATGATATTACCCGTGGCTTTCAAAATAATCTCCCCTGGCGCGGTTATGGTTTCTGGACCCGCCAGCATGGATGAAATAGGAAAAATCTCAATTGCGGGACCCACAACCAACATTATTTTGTCCTCCGCGCTCATAGCTGCTGCGTTTGCCCCTACGCCTATACGCTGGATTTTCGTGATAGGTGCACTCTTCAACGGCTACATTGCAGTTTTCAATCTAATACCAATTGGGATTCTTGACGGCTTCAAAATCTTTAACTGGAACAAAACGATTTGGGCTTTGGCATTCGCCGCAAGCATTGCGTTAACCGCCATTGCTTACCTTCTGTTTTTATCGTTACCTATGTTTTAAACGAGCAATCTAAAAACAAGGCGCTTTCAAAATTTTAGATAAGCTCGATTGTAACGTGCACTTCCTCGGGCACACGGATGCGCATGATGCGCCGCATAACTCGTTCTTCCGAGTCAATGTCTATCAACCGCTTGTGGATGCGCATTTCCCACCTGTCCCACGTAGGTGTTCCCTCACCAGACGGCGCTTTCAAAACCGGCACTTTCAGCCGTTTGGTAGGAAGCGGAACTGGGCCGTTCATTTTCGCGCCTGTCTTGTTAGCGATAGATTTCAGTTCATCGCATACCTCTTCCAGCTTGAGGTAATCGGTGCTTGTCAGGCGGATTCGCGCTTTTCTAACCATTTATCCAATCAACCGTTTTAACGCAATTACCTTACACATTTAGGCGGTACATAAAAACTTATCGACGACTTTTTGACGCAATTACAGCTTGTGTGTGAAAGGTCGATGCCTAGCAGGGTTACTTGTGAGTTAAGAAAGGAAAAGAGGAAGTATTTAGAAGTAGTAGATTGCTGATGCGGTTGCGTTGATAAAGTCGCCTTGGTACGTGTCTGTGTTGCCGACTCTTATCTCTACTGCTCCAGGTAAGACGGGGAAATACGCTGTTCCAGCAAGCCCCACAGTAACGTTATTGTTGTAATTAACTTTGAAAGAGGAGTAAAGCATTTGAACGTATGTTGTGTTGCTTGTTGATTGGACACTGACGGCGACGTATCCTGCGTATTGTAATGTGTCTTGGAATACCGGTGTGAGTGTGCTTGCGTTCTGACTTACAGGTTCTTGTGAAAACAAGTATCCTGACGCGTTAAGATAGAGCAAATTAAGGTAACTCTGAATTTGCAGGTTTAAAGTTTCTACTCCCTCCTGCAGGTTCGATATGGTGCTGTTGCTCTGGTCAAGGCTGTTTTGAAGGGAGGCAACTTGCGCGTTCAAAGAACCAATTTGCGTAGTAAAAGTGGCGAGGTCTGCGTTCTTTTCTTCTATTTGAGAATTCAAGTCGTTTACCACAGGCAAATAAACTGCGAGTACACCAACCAAGCCAATGGAAACAACTATGCAAACCAGCACCAACGCGATGGCTACCGGTTTCCAACTAATTTTCCGTTTGCCCACTTTGCCCATTTTCTCAGTCTTTTTTACTATTGTGGGCACTCGTGATGGGTGAGACGGGGTTTCTGATGTTGTTGAGGGTTTGCTGAGAGGCGGCGGCGGTGGCGACGGCGCAGTTTTTTCTTTTGGAGCAACTTCTGGCGTTTTCGCAGAAATTTTTGGGGCGGTTTCGGTTGAAGATGTCGGTTGCTGTTTGGTAGTTGCTTCTAGTCCTTTTGCGAAATCGAACAGTTCTTTGTTCATTAGCTTTTTGATGTTTTCTTGGGTCCCTTCTAACTCGACTTGAACTTCACCTATCCGTACTGAAATCTTTGAGCGCTCTTGGTTCTGTTCATTTTCCTTTGGCATGGTCATACCTACGTTCTTAGTTTGAAGTTTCCATATAAAAATCTAAGCATTAAACGGGGGACAGATAGGTTTTTTTCTTCAAACACTGCATTTTTGGGGCGCGTAACGCTTTTTCCAGAAAAAAGGGCATCAGGAGACGCTATCCAAGGAGTTTGGGTTTTTGCAATAATCGCTTTTGTAACCAAATCTGTGACCTTGATTTCATTTATCAGTGCCATCTCCCCCTCTAGTCGTATTGTTGTCACTTACAAACGGTATTAAAAGATTTTTCAGAATTAAACCCAAAACTTCCTCATTTCTCCGACATGTACCCAATCTATATCGTTTTCATCCGTCGAACCTGCGTTCCCAGGGGCGAGGCGAAGCCTGGATAACGTTTAAATTTCCTGCTTCTATCTGCTTGATAATGTGGAGCGATTATGACTTACTGTTCGAATTGCGGTGAAAAACTTCCTGAGGACGCGCTCTTTTGCCCGAAATGCGGCGCCAAAACCTTGAAAGGCGCAGAGGCAAATGTCCCTAATTCCACCGATGAGTTGAAAGATGCTTTTGCCAAGATGGGCCGAGAGCTGGATAAGGCTTTCTCTGTGGCTGCCAAGGAAATAAACGCTGCGTTTCAAACTGCAAGTGAAAACATTCAGAAGTCTCTTAAGAAAGAGAAAATAGTTTGTCCTAACTGCGGAGAAAAAAACCCAAACAACGCGATCTACTGTTATAACTGCGGCAAAAAACTGAAAGCTGAATAGACTGAGCGGATGCAGGAAGATTCAGTAAAAACTGTTCATGTGTGAGACCTATGAAAATCGGTGTTTGCGGGATAGCCTGCGAAAAATGTCCTCGAATGCAACAGGGCATATGCCCCAACGGTGACGCGGGATGATTGCCGAAACACAACAAGATGTGCCAAATAGCCTCTTGTGCTTTCAACAGAGAAGAAAGAGTCTGTTTTGATGCAACGATTTCCCGTGTGAAAACACGGCAAAAGGGCCGATTAACTTCGGTTACTGCCAGTATATTTCTGGAAAAAATCAGCCGTAGACTCTCTTGAACAGGCCGTGGTTGCCAACAGTTTTAAGTTGAGGTGGGCTGTGATAGTTTTTGGGAGAGACCATGGTTTCTTCAGAGGGACTCATTAAAGCTCGCGACTTGACCAAGAAGTTCGGCAGCTTCACGGCAGTGGATCACATAAACTTCGATGTCTACAAGGGCGAATGCCTTGGTTTCCTAGGACCCAACGGCGCTGGAAAAACAACCACAGTGCGCATGATTTACTGCTTCTCGCCTGTGACTGAAGGCGACTTATCCGTGGCTGGAATGAACGTTTCCACGCATTCGGGGGAGATTAAAAGAATGGTGGGTGTGGCTCCTCAGGAAGATAATCTTGATCCAGACTTCACGGTTATAAAGAACCTGCAGGTTTACGCCCGCTACTTCGATATTTCAAAAGCTGAAGCTGCGAAACGGGCCATAGAATTGCTTAAGTTCTTCCAGCTTGAAGAGAAACAAACTAAGTCGATTGATGAGCTTTCCACGGGTATGAAACGACGCTTAATTATTGCCAGAGCGTTAATTAACCAGCCGCAAATCCTCCTTTTGGATGAACCGACCACGGGACTGGATCCTCAAGGCAGACATATCGTTTGGGATGAAATTCGCAGCTTGTTAAAGCAAGGGGTAACCATCATTTTGACGACGCATTACATGGATGAGGCAGCAGCCCTGTGCGATAGAGTCATAATCATAGATAACGGCAAGATAATCGAGACTGGGGTACCTCAAAAACTCATAAAAGAACATGTGGGCGAAGATGTTTTAGAAGTTGCCTTCAACGAGGTCATCCTGAAAGCACTGAAGGAAGAGCTGCCGGACGCGGACATCGAAATCTTCGGCGACCAGATTCGAGTGTTTGTCAACAGACACGGCGTTTTCGAGCGAATCTTGAAGAAATTTCCCGGCGTAAACATGAGCATTCGCAATGCGAACCTTGAGGATGTGTTTCTTAAGCTTACAGGGAGGAAGCTGCGAGAATGAAAGAAAGCAGCAATCCGCCATTGGTTTCTCGGCTGCCGAGGTTGACTTTTCGTGTTTGGACGGTTTGGCGTAGAAACTTTGACGTTTTCATGAAAACGTGGCATGTGAATTTCCTGCCGTCTCTTATCGAGCCTGTTCTTTACTTGTTGGCGTTCGGCTTTGGATTAGGCACTTTCGTCACAAACATTGAAGGTATCTCGTATATTCAGTGGATAGCGCCGGGGTTGGTGGCGATAACCGTTATGTACGGCTCTTTTTTCGAGTGCACTTACGGCTCGTTCGTTCGGATGTACTTTCAGAGAACGTTTGACGCCATAATCGCCACGCCTATCAACGTGGAAGAAGTCATAGCAGGTGAGCTTTTGTGGGGCGCAACTAGGGCAACTTTCAACTCCGCGATTGTTTTGGCGGTGGTGGCTGCCTTCGGGTTAATTTCCACTCCTTGGTTTTTGGCGATGCTGCCTGTTGCCTTCTTTGGCGGACTGCTGTTTGCCTCGTTGGGGATGTGCTTCACGGCTTTGGCGCCTAACATAGACTTCTTCAATTACCCGACGTTCCTGCTCATCACACCCATGTTTCTTATAAGCAACACGTTTATTCCGCTTGCGTCGTTTCCAAGTCAACTTCAAACTATCGCCTTGGCGGTTTTGCCGTTGACGCATGTGGCGGACTTGTCGCGCGTGTTGGTCGTGGGCAAGATAGAAACTTTAGGTGGCTTAGCGCCTGAGTGGGTGCTGGCTCTGGCTGTTTTTTGGATAGCCGTGGTGACTGTGTTGTTCTTTGTCTTAAGCATTTACTTGATGAAGAGACGACTTATCAAGTGAGCTAAGCGACTACGTGATTTGAAGGTTAATGAGCGGAATTTTAAAGGTGTTCCAGCTACAGTTAAAAGCTTGAAAAAGCAGAGTACTAAAGCAGAGCACTAGTACGGTTGCTGAGGCATGTTGCATTAAATTTGGTTGGAGGTGAAAGGATGACTAATGTTGGAGAGATTTACATTTGCAAAATATGTGGGAACGCGGTTGAGGTTGTTGCCGCTGGCGCTGGAAGGCTTGTTTGCTGTGGGCAGCCTATGGAGCTAGTAGAGGACGAGGAGTAAATTGCGCTTTTTTCGTGATTTTCCGTTTTTTTAGTGACCTTTGTGTGCTGTAGGGTAGATTAGTTTCTATGATGTGTTTTTTGTGTGTGCGCTACTCTTAAATATGACGCGTGTCATATTTTACTTTATAAGCTAACACAGTTGGCATTCAAATTGAAAAAAACTTTTACAGGAATCACAACAATAGCCATACTGTTAATCTTAGCCAGCCTTGCATACAATTCAATACCTCCCGCAAAAAGCGCAACCCCCAACAGTGACGTAGACTGGCAGTTAACCGTGAGCGGCCTAGTTAAGAACCCCTTAACCTTAAACTGGACCGAAATAACCTCAATGCCTAAAACCACCGTACCCGCCGCACTTATCTGCGTAGATTTCCCTAACAAAATACTTCTGCAAGGATACTGGACCGGAGTCAAACTTCAAACTTTGCTAGAAGAGGTGGAGCCTTCACCGAGTGTAATGAAAGTAGCCTTTTACGCCGCTGACGGCTACTCAACAGACTTAACCATTGAAACAGCTAAACGTAACGACGTAATTTTAGCCTACGAGATAAATAGCACATCTCTCAACGACTTACGTTTAGTGGTGCCTGGCAAGTGGGGCTACAAGTGGATAAGCCAAATTGCCAACATCGAACTTGTTGACTACAACTTTCTAGGTCGTTGGGAAAGCCAAGGTTACTCTGACGAAGCAGATATGTCTTCAGGTGGTGGACAATCAGTTAGAGATTTACAATCATTGCCTAAAGTAAACGTTACTTCTCCAGCCCCAACCACTACTCCTCCTTCAACCACACCTTTACCGTCTCCTTCTCCCGTAGCACCTTCATATCAGACGACACCAACACCAGAACCCTTAGAAAGCGTGTCCATACCAACGGAAGCCATCTACGCAATAGCAGTGTTCGTGGTCGCCGTTGTACTGGTTGTCGTTTTAACATTTGTCCGTAAGAAAACAAAATAGCCGAGAGCCGAAACAAAAATTTCCCATTTTTATTGCGCATTTGCTCCTGTTATACGTCTAAGGCGTTCAGAAACAGCCAGAACTCTTCAACATTATTTATTCTTCTTATCTCCAAGTATTCTGGTTTAAATTCTGCTCCTTCTCCAGAAGACTCTTTGTAGAAGCCTACTGTGTGAGGATAAAGCCGTTCAAATTCCCGATTTTCCAAGAAATCGCCTAATTTTACAAGTTTCCCCGATTGGGACGTTCCTTTTTTCCTGTCTACCACAATTACATTATAGTTAAGGTATTTTCCCTTGTTCCCGCATCTCGGAAAGTAAAATATCAAGTCGACTTCCATGAAGTGAAATTTCTTGTTTTCGTTTGCCAACAGTGCTCACCAGTCAATTATCAAATAAAGATTTAAACATTACACGCTCACACATGTGCTTTTTACATCATTTCATAGAGGCTCAGTCCCACAGTTCTCCAGACCTGTAAATCCCAATTGCCTCAAAAGCACGATGGCAGGAGACAATAATACTCGCGGTGCTGGTGTCATGAGACGGTGAATTTCAACGAGGCTTTTAATGCCTGCAGCTGTTTTCTGCGTTTTGCCTTTTTTGAAGTGCCGCACATTAGGATCATTGTGAACTGTACTTTTTTCCTAAACTGATTTTTTTCTTTATATCTTCGATATCCGCGTTTTTGTCAGCCAAGATTCTAAGCCACAACTCAAATTCGTTTTTTGATATTTCCTTCAAGATTCCATTCTGGTCGCCAGCAAAGTATTTCACTGGTTCTGTAGGTGATTCGAATAACTTGAAGTAAAAAATTCGGTGTTCAATCGTCAACTTGGAGGAACACTCTTCTTTTTCGCCCTCAACATAATCCACTTCATGGCCCATTAACCATACTTCCCTCTAACCGCTTACCCTAATTATTCACTTAAGCCTTACCATATGGAACGGATAAAGACTTGAAACGCTAAATCTCAAGGTCTTTCATATCTGCCACAACAAGGTAATAAGCGGCTAAACCCTTCCAGTTTCCCCAGTTTTTGCCGATTCTCCGCGCTTCAGCGCTTGAAATCACCTTCCCGTCACGGTAGTAACGTGAAATAACCCGTCTTAAACCTAAATCGTCAGCGGGCAACGCCTCCAGCCGCCGCATTCCCCGAAGCATCGTAAGCTCAGCGGTCCAGACTCCAACCCCTCTCACTTCATCAAGCTCCCGTATGATCTTTTCAGAGCTCTCGTATTTTTTGAGTTTTTCCAAGTCCAGTTTTCCCTCCGTTATGAGCTTGGATGCTTCTTTGATGTACTCGCCCTTTCGAAAACTTAAGCCGCACTGGCGGAACTCCTCGGTGCTGACGGAAGCCAACCGCTTTGGTGTCGGGTACACATAGTAGACTTTGCCTTCCAAGTTCAGAGTGTCACCGAACTTTTTGATGAGCGTGTGTTCTAGGCTGTGGGCTACTTTCAACGAAATCTGCTGCTCAACAACCGAATCCACCAGCGCTTCAAAAACAGTTGGCGTGGTTGGATTTTTCAGCCCCCAGAGCTCACGTTTTAAATGCGCCATTAGTTTGTCGTCTTTTACCGTTTCATAGAAAGGTTTCAGGTCTAAATCCAAACTGAAAAGGCTTGTAACCGCGGCTCCAGCGTTTTCTTTGTCCTCCGCAGTTATCGCGCGGTTTGATTTGAGTTCAACAGCTAATTTCGGCTTGTCAACGATGCCTGCGGATTCTACGATGGCGAGAACAAGTTTGCCGTTGACGCGTATCACCTGCCAAAACCTGCCTTTTTCATAGTTGCGGATTTGTTTGTCGCCGTTAGCGAAGATTTCGCAGCTAAGATCGAAACGGAACGGGGGCAAAGCCGTAATCTCAAGTTTTTCAGCGTAAATCACTGCGAATTTCATCCCTGCAGGCTAGAGCCGCCGAAGCTTACTACAAGAAACACTACGTACAACACCAGCAGTAAGGTGCCTTCTCTCCAACTCATACGTTCATCGGATAGGAAGTACCATAAGAACAGGTTAGTTATGAGGGAGAATATCGCTAAGTTAGAGAAAGCCGCGATGTGAACGGTTAAAGGTGACACTATCAAGGCTACGCCGAGGATGAAGGTGATGTTGATGAAGCAGCTTCCCACGATGTTGCCTAAAGCTACGTTAAAATGGCCTTTTCTAGCAGAACTGATGCTTGTTGCAAGTTCGGGTATGCCTGTGCCGAAGGCAACTATTGTGGCGCCTATAACAACGGGGGGAATGCCCGCGCTCGCTGCGATAAACGAAGCTGAGTCAACGATGAAGAAGGCGCTTGCAACCACCACGGCTGCGCCGACCAATGCTAATGAAACGTAATGGCGGAGTCTTCTTCTTTCTTCGCCTAAGGTGCTTTGCTCTTTTGGTTTTTTCGCTCTGGCTAATTGAATCATGTAGAACACGAAGATTGTGAGGAGAATCACTCCTATGAATTGGCTTGCCTGTCCTATGTAAAGAAGCGTTAATGGAATAAGTGAGGCTATGAAGAGCCCGAAGTACAGGTTGCCTATTTCCTCCTTAGCCATAGCGGGGTACAAGCACTGGAATCGCGGGCATTTCACCGCCACTATCAAGAAACACACACCCAACACTAGTGCGATGTTGGTTATGTTTGAGCCTAAGATGTTGCCGATGGATACGCCAATTTTTGCTGAGCCAACTCCGAAAATAGCCACACTGAGTTCAGGCAGAGACGTGGCGAAACCTACCAGAATGAAGCCGACGGTTGTTTTTCCGAACCCCGTCATGTTGGATACTTTGACTGAATTGTTTATGGTTACATCGCTGGCTATAACCACAACAATAATTGAAGCGAGAAGGATAAGGGCGTTCCCGATTAACCCGAGTCCTTCAAACACCCTTTGCTTCACAATCCGTGCTTAAATGCTCTTAGGCGATGGCTAAAAACGTTTCTTAGCACACACAACCTGCGTAACAAGCGTAAAACAAAATTGTCTAGGCCGCGTTTCTCTAAAGGATTTTTAACTTGGACCCCGCGTATATAACAGTCAAGGACGGATTCGGTCATGCGCATAGTGTTACGAATAGGCGGTTCAGTTGTAGCGTCTCCGATTAACACGGAGTTGATGAGCAAGTACGCGGATGTGGTGAAAAAACTGAAAGAACACAACCACGAAGTCGCGGTGGTTGTGGGGGGCGGAACCTTGGCGCGCGAGTTCATATCCATAGCTAAGAACCTTGGCTTAGACATGCGGGCTCAGGATGAAATCGCAATTTCCGTTTCGCGGCTTTTTGCCCAACTTTTCCTCAAGAAGCTGGGAAAATTGGGGTGTGAAAAAGTGGCGTTGACGCTTGATGGCGCGTCAAAGTGCGTAAGTGACGGGAAGATTGTGGTGATGGGCGGTTTGAAGCCGGGAATCACGACGGACGCGGTTGCAGCGTTAGTGGCTGAACGGGTGGGCGGTGAGTTGCTGGTCAAGGGCACTGATCAAGATGGCATCTACACTAAGGATCCTCGGAAGCACTCGGACGCCGTTAAGCTTGACCGCTTGTCGTTTGATGATTTGCAGGGCGTTTTTTCGGAAAGCCAACATAAAGCAGGCATGCACCAGATTGTTGACCCTGAAGCTGTTAAAGTGCTGAAGCGAGAACGCGTAAAGTTGGTTGTGGTGAACGGGTTTAAACCCGAGAACATTTTGGCGGCTGTTCGAGGAGAAAAAGTTGGGACAATAGTCGAATAGCTTGTCTTTTATGTTGTTGTCTTGTTTTGTACGGCAATAGGTTTAAATATCACACATGATATCGCATGTGATATCATATTTGAGGTTAATAGTGATATAAATGAACCATGAAGAAAAAAAGGAAATGCGCAACGAATTACGCGTAGAAAGACACCTATTAAGGCGCAAAAGAAACTGGATGCGCCACACCGCCATGGTGCCCAAAGGCTTCATCCGCTATCACGTCCTTGAAGCCCTTAACCAAAAGCCCATGTCCGGATCAGAACTAATGGACGAAATCGAAAAGCACACTGGCGGATTCTGGAAACCAAGCCCAGGCTCAATCTACCCGCTGCTAGCGTGGCTGCAAGACAACAGTTACATAAAAGAACTACCCGCTGAAAACGGGTTAAAACGTTATGAATTAACAGAAAACGGAAACTCATTGCTTGAAGAACAAAAAAACACCATGAAGAAATTCAGGGAAACAATGGGGTTTTCCCAGTCTCCCTTCAGCGCATTCTTCATGAAAGTCCCGCCCGAAAAAGAAGCCGCAATCAGGGACACGATGAGGCACGCTGCCACAGCAATGTTTCAACTAAGCAGTGCCCTTCAGAAAAACTTCTCAGAGCAGGCGTTCAACGACGGGATTAAGGCGATAGACGAAGCTGCGGCTAAACTTGAAGAAATAACCAAGAAGCTGAAAGGTGAAAAGAATGACTGAAGAAGACGCGATTAAAGCCGAAGGCTTAACTAAAGTCTTCAACGGAAGCTTAGTAGCCGTTGACCACATTAATTTCAGCGTTAAACACGGCGAAATTTTCGGGTTTTTAGGACCTAACGGCGCTGGAAAAACCACAACTATAAACATGCTAATCACCATCTTGAAACCGACAGAAGGCAAAGCATCCATACTAGGCCAAGACATAGCCAAACAGCACAACGAAGTCAGGTATTCCATCGGTTTAGTCCCGCAAGAGTACACCGCCGACGAAGACTTAACTGGTTTCGAAAACATACTTTTATGCGCTGACCTCTACGGGATTTCCCGCGAGGTTTCCAAAAAACGAGCAATGGACCTTTTAAAGCTTGTTGAGTTAACCGATTTCAAAGACAAAAAGGTTCAAACTTTTTCAGGTGGCATGCGCCGAAGGCTAGAGCTGGCATGCGGCTTAATTAACAGGCCAAAGGTGCTTTTTTTAGATGAGCCAACGTTGGGTTTGGACGTTCAAACCAGAGCTGCCACTTGGAACTACATTAAAACGTTAAAAAAACAGTTTGGCATGACGCTTTTCATGACCACGCATTATTTGGAGGAAGCTGACGCCCTCTGCGACCGCGTCGCCATAATTGACCATGGAAAAATAATCGTTGTCGGAACCCCTGAGGAGCTAAAAGACAGTTTAGGCGGCGACATAATCACAGTCGGCATAAAAAAAGATGAGGACATAACGGGACTTGTCGAGAAAATTGAGCACGTGAAAGAAGTTAAAAAAGAGAATGGCACGTACAGGATAAAGTCTGAAAACGGCGAAGTAACCGCCCCGTTAATAATTGAAGCACTGCGCAAGGCGGGTCACGTTGTCACACGGCTCTCGCTTACGAAACCAACTTTAAATGAGGTTTATTTGCAGTACACGGGCAGGTCCATGCGTGACGCCGAGGACTCAGGCGAGTCGCTTCATGCAAAAAGAATGCTAATGGCGAGGCGAAGGCATTGAGTGAAATGAACAACGTTTCTAAAAGCAAACTGCACGGTCTCTGGGCGCTAACCAACCGAGAGCTTAAGAAATGGTACAAAGCACCCACAGTTTTCATCCTCACGCTAATACAGCCCGTCATCTGGCTAGGCTTGCTAGGAAACGCCTTGAACCTAGGCAGCTTAGTTAGCTCAGGCTCTTTCACCATTTCTCCAGAATTGATATCGAGCCTGCAACTGACCCCAGCGCAAATCACTGGGCTTCAAGGGTTTTTCTCAGGCATAGGCGACTCAATACTGCAGAGCACGTTCGGAACAACCAGCTACATCTCCTTCATGGCTGTAGGCATGATCGCTTTCACCGCGCTCTTCACGACGATGTTCAGCGGCATGTCCGTGGTCTGGGATAGACGCTTAGGCTTCCTTAACAAGGCGCTCAGCACTCCCGTCTCACGTTCAGTAATAATAATATCCAAGGTACTCTCAGCCACACTCCGATCAATGTTCCAAGCTTTCATAATACTGATAATCGCCGTCCCACTAGGCTTCCAAGTTGGCGAAGCCTTCACTCCGATCAACATACTCGGCGTGTTCGCATTCCTATTCCTGATATGCATGGGCTTGTCTTCGCTTTTCATAGCCATCAACATAAGGTCAACAAGAATCGAGACGCCAATGGCGGTCATGAACCTGCTAAACCTGCCGTTAACCTTTGCCAGCAGCGCCTTCTTCCCAATCGCTAGAATGCCCGGTTGGCTACAGACAGTGGCGAACGTCAATCCCTTATCCTATACAATGGACGGCATGAGACAACTCCTGATCAACCCCACCATCGATTATTCGAAACTTGCAATTCAATACGGGTACGTCGGAATCTTCGCTGCAATATTGACTACGATAGGCATAGTGCTTTCGTGGCGGTATCTAAACAAATAAATATGGAGACGCAAACGGAATAGAAACGAGGGATTCTTATGGCGCTTGTTGTGGAAGCAGTGGACCTGAAAAAAACGTACATGCTCGGAAAAATCCCAGTGGAAGCCCTCAGAGGCGTAAACTTGAAAGTGGAAAGCGGCGACTTCCTCGCCATCCTAGGCCCCTCAGGTAGCGGCAAATCAACTTTGCTAAACCTGATCGGTGCGCTTGACAAACCGACTTCGGGGACGCTGCTGATCGACGGCGTTGACGTTTCCAAGCTAAACGACAACCAACTATCCGACATTAGAAGCCGCGTAGGCTTCGTCTTCCAGTTTTTCAATCTCATTCCCAGATTCACGGCGAGGGCAAATGTTGAGCTGTCGCTGTCCATAGCGGGCGCGAGCAAGGTTGAAAGGAAAGGACGCGCGGAAGAGCTTCTCGTAACTGTGGGTTTGAAGGATCGAATCAACCATAAGCCAACTGAGCTGAGCGGTGGTCAACAACAGCGAGTAGCCATTGCCAGAGCTTTGGCGAACAACCCCAAGTTTCTGTTAATGGATGAGCCGACGGGAAACATAGATTCCAAAACTGCCCGCGAAATAATGAATCTTGTTAAGAAGCTTAACGAGGGGGAAGGCGTGACCATCATTATGGTGACGCATGATCAGCATCTGGCAAGAGAAGCAAAAAGAACGGTTCAGATGTTTGATGGCTTAATAACAGCAGATATAGTCAAGGGTGAACGGACATGAGAACAAGAGATGTTTTTGGCTATTCTTTCAGTGCGATAAGGCTGCGAAAGCTCCGTGCAGGCTTAACTACGTTGGGCGTGGTAATCGGTATTGCCGCCATAGTTGCCTTGCTTTCAATCACTACAGGCTTACAAAATACCATAACCGCGCAACTTGAAACAGGACTGGCAACCGACACGTTAATCATTGCACCTGGCGGCGGAGTCTTCGGTGGAGGGCAAGGCGGTGGCGGTTTCGGCGGCGGTGCGCTTGGAGGCTCTGACTCCGGATTCAGGCTGCTCATAAACGACACGCAAACGATAAACGGCTTGTCAACCGACATTCTCACGTCAATAGCTGTAATCCAGCGATCAGGCTACATCAACTCCACTGAACACGAGCGCGTAACAACAATCATCGGCGTCGACTTCGTAGAATACAAGAACACCTACAGTACCACCTTCGTGTCAGAAAGCGGCGAAATCCCAGACAACCCTGCCAACAACACGGTTGTCATTGGAAAACGCGTGAACGAGCGGCAAAATGGAACAGTTCTCTTCACCGCAGGAGAAGACGTGCAAATCCTATGGACCAACGCCACAGCGCGTCCACCCCAGAATGAAAGCTATACCGCACATGTAGCTGCAGTTCTGCAAGAAGTCGGCGGCTTCGCGTTCGGCGGTCCCTCAGACAGCAACATTTACATTCCAATTTCAACAGCACAAGAGTTTTTCAATACTTCGGAATGCGAGACAATAATCGTAAAACTGGCAAACAGTGATCAAGCCACAATCGACGCCGTGTCCAATAAGATAGTGGACGAATTCGCTGGAGAAGTGTCAGTCATCTCTTCAACTGCAGTTTTGAACCTCCTCGGGAGCGTCTTTTCAATAATCGAATTGTTCCTCGTAGGCATCGCGGCCATCTCATTGCTTGTGGCAGGCATCGGAATCATGAACATCATGATTGTTTCTCTAATCGAACGCACACGCGAGATAGGCATCCTGAAAGCACTGGGCATGAAAAGCCGAACAGTCTTGGGGATTTTCTTGGGCGAATCGGTGATAATCGGCGTAATAGGCGCAGTAATAGGCATAGCTTTAGGCTGGGTGCTAGCGAACATCGTTGCAACATTCTTGGGCAGTGGCGCGATAAGTATCGGACCGGGAGGAGGAGCTGGAGCAGGTGATATGCTGAGCATTACTCCCGTCTTGACTCCGCTGGTGTTCCTCGGCGCGTTCGGGTTCGGCGTAGGCGTCAGCGTTATCTTCGCGTTGTACCCTGCTTGGCGGGCTTCAAAGCTTAAACCCGTAGAAGCTTTAAGATACGAATAGCCCCTATTATAAGGCAGAGGTTTGCGAGTTGAAGAGAGAGTACCCTAAAAGACCAGTTGTAGGCGTAGGCGCCGTAATCCTTGACGGCGACAAAATTCTGCTGGAAAAAAGAAAAAACGAGCCCAACAAAGGCAAATGGAGCGTTCCAGGCGGTTTAGTGGAGCTGGGCGAAAGCGTGGAAGAGGCGGTTGTCCGCGAGGTGCAGGAGGAGACGGGGTTGGAAGTGGATGAGCCGCGGCTTGTTGACGTGGTAAATTACGTTAGCTTAAGCGAAAAAGGCGCAGTGTTATACCATTACGTGATTCTCGATTATCTGGTAACCGTACAAAGCGGTAAGGCTAAGGCGGCAAGCGACGCTGATGCTTTGAAGTGGGTGCCCTTCAACGAGGTGGAAGAATACGATTTAACGGAGTCCTTCCGCCTGTTCTTTAAGCGAAATAGGGAGAAGCTGGAGAACCCTACTTTGTATTTTTGAAGAACAGCCGTGTTTCGCCCATTGTTTTGATGTCTAACGCTCTGACTCGCGTAACTATCGGAAAATCATGCACAACCTTCCCCAACGTTAGGCAGTGATGCGGCGGCAGGTCCCGTGCGATGGAGCGGACGGTTTCGGCGTCCACGCGGGAGGCGCGGCTTACGACATCTAAATCGTGCTCGTTTGTGAAGTTGAAGAGGAAGATGTTGTCTGCTTGGCGGTAGATGCTTTCGCGGATGGTGTCGGGCTGGTTGGTTATGAAGGTGGTGAATATTCCGAAGTGGCGCATGCGCGTGACTATGTCGTCCCAGTACGTTTCACGCAGGTAAAGGTGCGCCTCCTCAGCGAAGAGGAAAACGGCGTTGAGTTTCCAGCTTTGCAGGGAGTCAACGAGCTTTCCAAGAACGTATTCAACTACTATTTGGCGGTCGATGGTTGAGGTGTTGCGCAAGTTTATGACGATGGCGCCGCCGTGGTCCTTGGCTTTCAGCAGGCACTCATCTAGCAGCGTGGATTCTGCAAGATTGTCGGTGAAGAAGCCCGAGTTGACGAGAGCGTGATAGCGGGAAGATAGCGCGTCGCGTACGTGCTGGTTGCAGTTCAAGTTGCGTATTGCCTCGCCTAGGTCCTGCAGTGTGAGGCGCCCTTTTTCTTTCAGGTGTTTCCAGAGGCGTCTGAACTCACGTGAGGAGGTTCCTGGCAGGTGCAGGGCGTGGATAAGTATGCCCATTACCACGTTGAGGTGTAGCTGGTCGAGGGCTACTTTGAAGTTTTGCGAGGGCGTTAACGCGTGGACTTTGTCGTAGTACATGTTTCTTTTTCCGTCATGGGTCATGCCTATGCTTGTGTATTCACCATTCAGGTCGAACAGGACCACGGTTGCCTTGTAGCCTATGAGGCTCGCCATCAGGAGCTTGGACAGGTATGATTTGCCGCAGCCCTTCTTGCCCGTTATGATGTTTAACGTGCCGTCTACGGCTGTGGCGTCTATGGTCAGGAGCGAGGAGTCTTTGGTGCCCCCGAGAATTATGGGTCGCGTTCCCTCAACGTTGGCGAGCTTCAGCAGCATGGGCACAGACAGTTTCTTGATGGTGGACTGCGAGCGGCTAGGCAGCCAGCTGTTGCTTGGGCTGAGGGCTTCGTTTTCCAGTGTCGCCCTTGTTTTGCAGACGAGCAGGCTGGCGTCTTGGATGTACGTGATGTGCGGCGCTATTTCCAGCGGGTCAATATCTTCGCCCTGTATCGGTACGCCGCCGTCTGGAAGCGTGCGCAGCAACTCTTCAAGCACGCCGGGGATGCTTGCGAACTGCACATCAATCACCTGTGCAATTAACGCTTTTCTTGCATCTGGGTCTTCAATCAGCAAGTAGTCGCCTTTTTCAGCGTTCTCGTTTGGGAAGCTCAGGACTTGCAGGATGTTGCCTTCTTTTTTGTAGAGTTTCATTAGCTGATTTCTCCTTTGCCGAACGGGCCGAACAGCAGCTTGTGCATATCTGGCCTGTTGATTATTTGTATGCCGTGCTTGCGGGTGATGAAGTGTTTGATTGCTAAGACTTCGTTGGCTGTGAAAGTGCACAGTATATGCGCTAAGCGCAGTGTTTCGGGGTAGCCCTGCATGTGCAGGTCGTTTCCTAAAAGTTTCTCAACTGCGGTCATTCTGTGCTGGAGTGGAATTTCTCTGTCAATGTCCAAGCGGAAAGCGTAATTCGCCTTGTTCAGCCTCGCCACGTAGACGCCGCCTAACAC
>CAZJQR010000016.1:0-9726 GCA_964548345.1 uncultured Candidatus Bathyarchaeia archaeon
CGATTCTATGGAGTCCTTGAAAAGAGAGGGGGAAGGTTGATGGTTTTGCTTACGCTTGTTGATGGGAAGAAAGGCTTTGGTGATATTTTGGTTTTGGTTACTGCTTATGATGAGCCTTTAAGTTTTGGTGAGTGGCTCTTTCTTGGCAAGTGTTACCTCGATTCTGAAGCGCGCGCGCTACACTTGCAGGAAGAATCTTTACAATGAATCGTGAGTCAGACACTGATGAACAAGGCAAATAGGCCATAGGTTATGGATCAGGGTATTTACAATTTTTTTAAGCAAATTATCAGTCTAAGACTTTCAAATCTGCCTTATCATAAATTTCTCTGAGCAACCGTATCCCTTGAGGCGTATAGTGTTAAGCTAAACGAACTCGTTTCATCATCATAAAAAACATTAAAGTTACCAAATGATATTGAGTTAAATAGAATTGCAGATGATTACAATTAGTTACTAGCAAGGTGTCATTATGGGAAAAGTTAAGACAAAGTTTAAGCGTCCTCCGTTGATTCTGCCTGTCTGCCTAGTCGGAGCCAATGTAGAAGGAAAACCTAACTTCCAAGCTATTGCGTGGTTTAACATGGTAGATTATGATCCCTACCTTGTTGGCTTATCATCCGAAAGATCACATTACACAAACAAGGGAATAAAAGAGAATAAGACATTCAGTGTAAACATACCCGCTTCCAACATGGCTTCAGTAACAGACTATTGCGGGTTGCATTCAGGCACAGAAGTTGACAAGTCAAAGCTTTTTGATGTTTTCTATGGAGAGCTCCAGAGTGCTCCAATGATTAGCGAAATGCCAATAAACGTCGAATGCAAACTGACACAGACTATTGAATCACATCATGCAGATTTTTTCATAGGGGAAATTGTTGGCGTTTATGTTGAAGAAAAATACCTCGTTAAAAAAAAGCCAGACATTAAGAGTATCGATCCATTGCTGTATGAGGATGGTTTAGGTAGTTATTGGAACCTTGGGAAGTTTTTGGCAAAAGCATTCGATATTGGAAAACAATTCAAACCAAAATCTGAATGAATACCTTGTACAAAATCTGAAAATTAGAAAAGAGAGCTATTTTGGTTTTCTGATCAACTTAACATGTTTACCAAACTTATTGTTTCTTCAATTCAGCCATTTCCTTTCGTTTTTCTAACATTGTGTCAAAATATCATTTTGTAACAAAAATGGAAAATAAGGGGTGTTTTTACCTATCTCTACTCAGGCAATAAAACCTTGTCGATCACGTGGATTACACCGTTGTCTGTCATTACATCAGCTTTTAGAACGTTGGCATCGTTGATTTTCACGTTTTTGTGTAGGTGCCATTTTGCTGCGTCGACTTTTACATCTTGCCCTTGCAGAGTTGTTATATTTTTATGTACAGCAACATCTGCAGTTGGGACTGCGCCGTTAACCACATGGTATTTTAGAATTTCTGTTAGTTTTGGTATGTCTTTGAGCAAGCCTTCGACTGTGCCTTTTGGCAATTTTGCAAATGCTTCGTCATTAGGAGCGAAAACTGTGAATGGCCCCTTGCTCTTTAATGTGTCGACTAATCCAGCTGCTTTGACAGCTGTGACAAGAGTTTTGAAAGAACCCGCAGCAACAGCTGTGTCTACTATATCCGCCATAATATTTCACCTCTGTTAAATTTTACATTCATTTTTCTAACCTCATTCAATCTATTACATGAATCCAAAAAACGGAAATCACGTGTTGTTAGGGCTAATTTTGGATCGACTGGGTTCTCTTTTTTCATGTTGCCGCCGTTTTATTCCGGCGCTGGAAAGCAATTTTTTAGAATCTATTCTTTCTTGGTGACCCACGTTCTTATTGCTTCTTCGACTGTTTTGGATAAATCGCCTTTTTTCCGCCGAATCTCTCGATTGTCTTGAATCTAAGTTGCTTCTCCAGCTCGTCTGAGAGTTCCACGTGTATTCGACCCATTTTTAATCAACTTTTATCAGTTTTTGTGCACGGTTCGACGTGTCAGATGTCTTTCCAATAAGCGAATTGCCCGACTCCAAGTTTCACGTTTGTTTTTGTTATCATTTTTCATTCACCTTTAACTCGCTTATCCACACAATACACTATGTGTATACTCACTTATATACTTATGGATTTATTATCTTAAGTGTTTAATCGACATAAATGCAGCCTTTAATAACCTGAGATGTACCCGCCCTACGCGATAAATTCTTCGCCAACCTTCGCTTTGCCAGTGACTCTACTCCTTGTAAACCCAGAACGTTTCCGTGAATCCCACCTAAGGATAAAAATTTTTAAGATCCGTGCTATGAAATATAAAGAAGAGTTTAGGAATAAGATGTGAGGTTTTATGGCCCTACTCGATTTGATACTCAGTCGAAGGAGCATTAGAAACTATGAAAACAAAGATATACCTCAAGAGGTTTTGCAGCAAATTCTTGAGGCTGGCAGACAGGCTCCTTCAGCTGCCAACAGACAGCCTATTCGTTTTGTCGTTGTTACTGATCATGACATACTGAAGAACTTGTGCGATAGTGTGATTACCCGTTTTGTTAAAGCTGCGCCAGTCGCTATTGCAGGATGTGCGGACGTGAAATCATTCTTAACTGGAAAATGGGCTGTTGTTGATACCACGATTGCTATGCAAAACATGGTTATAGCCGCTTGGGCTCTAGGGATCGGTTCTTGTTGGATAGGAGCTTGCAACGAAGAAAAAGTAAGGGAATTGCTAAAAATCCCATATAGATGGAAATTTGTCGGCTTGTTAACCCTTGGCTATCCCGCAGAGCAACCGAAGCCGAGAAAGAAGAAAAAGTTTGAGGAATTGTTTAACTTCAACAGTTTTCAAAGTTAACACAAGCCAAGTTCTCCTGATTCTTCTATTTGAACAAGGTTTGCAAGACTTGAGCAGATGTGAAAAGGGCTCTGTTTCCCCCGATTTGGTAAGCTATTCTAAGAGTTTCGATGATTTCTTCTTTTGTTGCTCCCATTTTGAGGGCTCGGCGGCCAATGGCGTTTGCTCCTTGCACGGCTCCGTGTTCAACATCTATTGCCAATGCGATTAGTAGTTTGAACTTAGCGGATAGCGCTCCTTCAGAGTAAGATAAACTCTGCAGTTTTTCATAGTGTTCGATGAGTTTTGGATCAAATTCTCTGTATGCGTCAAGTGGGTTTGAAGACATAATCACACCGAAATGCGTTAGTTCTTCAGGAAATAAAAGTCTATCTTTTGCTCGGGTGATTCGAGAATCTTGATCGCTGTTGTATTGGTGTTCTGGGCAAATATGAGAAATCCACAAAAGATGGAAACTCAAGAGAAACATCGGTATTCTATTTTGGTTTTTCTGAACAGTGATAATTCTGTTTGAGAAAAAGTTATCTGCGTTGAAGAACCATTTATAAATGATATTTATGCCAAAATCTCCAAAGAAAAAGCGTCGCTTGCACGAGAAACGGTTCAGAGCACCACCTGAACGCGTACAAATAGATGCTACCTCGACAAAATTCAAGAAAGAAGAAAGAGAACGAGAACAAAGAGAACAAGAAGCTGCTCGCGAAAGTGACTGATTTGCCAGTTGAGAGTCGTTTTTAGGGGTGTTTTTGGAGGGGTGATTTAACTGGAGGTTAGAAGTGTGGATCACCCTAAAGTGTTAGTCGTTCAGATACCATTCGAGAAGGATTTAGCTAATGTCATTCAGGTTGCTAGCGCTGAAAGTATGAAGTTGCACATGGATTAAATCAGGTTTTGTGTGGTATTACATTGTAGCTTTCCAAAGAAATGGGTTTATAGCGCGCTAAAGTAGAGAAAAAGAGGGACTCAATTTTTTGGTTTCAGTTCGATAGCTGCTGAAGCTTAAGCCCTCAAGGTAGAAATGATTCTATCCAGTTAAGTATTTCGGGTATATCTATCCGCTGTTCGTATGAAACGCCTGCGCAGTTTCCGTTTGTTCCCCAAGAGCAAACGCCGAGGATTTTTTCAGTGCCGTCAGTGCCAGTTAAGAGGATAGGGCTGCCGGAATCGCCAAAGCATGTGCCGCCTTTCTCTTGCCCTGGGTTAGCTGTTAGTGTCATGAAACCTTGGCTGAGAATGCTATTGCTTGCGATTAATTGGGCTTGCGCTTGATAGCGGTATCCGAAATTGATCCAGTCCATGTCAGGTGGCATATGCCCGCCTGTCCGCTTGTACTGCACGCCATATCCTACTAAATCGACGTTTTGTTTCATAGGCAGTGTATCCATCAGATATTCAGTAGCCAACTGAGGATACTCAGTCAAACTAACGTCCTTTGAGAGTTCAAGTATTCCCACGTCGTTGGCGAGCCAGTCAGTGATTCCCTTCTTGCCTCCCATGCGATATTGCGGATGGGTTTCCCACGATTCTACCTCAATCCAATCTGCTCCGCCATCCAATGGACTCCATGAGGCAGTGAGGCTGAATGAAACCCACGCAAATGCAATCGGGAAACCACCAGCATCATTTGTAATATGTCCTGCTGTCAACACAACATTAGGAGCAATCAGGGATCCTGTTCCGAGGTAGACATACTCCGAAGCTCCGTCCCAAGTTACAATCCAGCATACGTAAGGGTGCTCGTTTCCATCTGGAACACCATTCTTGATTGCATAAGCATAACCAATCAAAAGTTGAAACAGCATAAACACCGTAGACAAGACTAAAACTGTGTTTTTCTTCACTTCAATCACCTCCGTCTCTCATTCAATCCTAAAGAACCTAAATTGCCTATTTCACCGCTGTTTGTTTTTAAAATTTATGCATAACTTGGTTGTAGCGCGCTAACAAAGACTCTAGGTAACAATACGCGAAGATCTTAGTAAAAGGATATATCAACAAATAGAAACAGCCCGGCTTCTTTAGCTTATGTGTGGGAGAAGCGCGCGCTCATAGAATCATGCGGTGCTCAAGCTTCAGAATTATAGAAACTACTTTTAGAGCGATCAACAGGAAGCATTAATTTCTGAGATTTTATCCTCTTAGTTTCTTCAAGGATTTTAATCAAAATTTCTTCATCACCCAAGATGCCATTTGGAGGTTGGACAACTTTCTTGAGCGGAAGAGGTACACGATCCATACGGTAAGCCGTTCCTTCCATTTCTATGCCTACAATCGCGGACTGAAAAACGACATCCGCCATTAACGATGTAGCATTAAGGTGAGGATCAATAGCTATAAGCGGATTTTTAACGAGGTGTTCTACAGCGATCTTAGGTAAACCGGCAACTGGATCTGACGCAACAGCTAAAACAGCATCGGATTCTTGACGCATGAGGATCTCAACTAAAGAGGTTTCTCCTGGATTATACCTTGGGTAACCAAGAGAAAAATCCACAGCGAAGGGAAAACCAGTTTGCCAAACCGAGACGATATTTGCCCCAGTAACGTTAAAATGTCCTCTCATTGGCATAATTGAAAATTTTGTACGGGCATTAAGATCACGTACCAATTCAATGGCAGCCTCTATATTTCGGGATTTGCCCTCACTCTGAGCCAAACCCATGCCAAAGAAAATTACTCCAAAGTTACAATTTACTAAAAGTTCAGCAACTTCGCTTAGGTATTTTACAGGAACGCCAGCGACGTTGTCAACGTCAATTTCTTGATCTTTAACTAGCATTCGTAAGGCCTGAATAAGCTCAAAGTCTTTGTTAGGCTCAATCTGAAGAAAGACATCAGCCTTCGCCGCAGTCAAAGTTTTGCGAACGTCAACAACTAGAAGCTTGCGAGTTTTTTTACATAAAGTCTGAGGCAAAAAATTTGGATCATGGCTGTCTGTTACAACTTGTGATTGAAAATTCTCGAAGTTTATTCCTTGATCGGCTTCTATGCTGTTTTGATTGGTACACACTTTCTGTGTGCTCTCTTCAAACCTTCCTTTAGCAAAAAAAGTGTATCTTTGCATGTGTCTTGGGTGGGAACTCAATGGATCGGAACCCCAATATATGATGAGATCAGCTCGGTGTCTAACCTGCCCTAAAGTGCCCGTAGGAATACCTACTTCCTGCATACCTAAAACCGATGGCCCGTGACAAACACTTGAAGTGTTGTCAAAAACACCACCGACTTGCTCTGCCAACTCTATTCCAATTCGTTGAGCCTCACAACTTGTGCTACTCCAACCATACAATACAGGATAGTTCGCGTTAACAAGAATCTCAGCAGACTTGTGCAAAGCCTCTTCAAATGAAACTTGGACTAACTCACCGTTTTTTCTCATTAGCGGCTTTAAAATCCTGTGTTCATTGTTAAAATTTAGAAATTTTGCGTTACTAAGAAAACAACCATTTTTATTTTTTATTATTTTTCCGTTTTCAACGGTTAATTCAATATCATCACACAGACATCCGCAAAAGGGGCAAGCAACAGAATTGATTATAATCAGTTTTGCCAACCACACACAGTCAGTATGTTGTTCTAAACTTGAAATATTTACTGCGCTTTAATAAATAACTGCTCGCTAAACTTAACACTTATGAAAAACCGTAGGTGAAACCATCATCATAGTTACCATCACTTTCCTAGTTCCCTTGGAATAATTGTTTAGCTTCAACAGTTTCTAACTGTGTATAGAGCTATCCCGATTTTCCAATTAGTCTCTGGTAGTATTTTCAAGGATCTTTTGTCACGAGTTTCTCTGAATAGTGAACATCGACGCATGCCCACTCAAGTCCAACCCATTCAGCAGTCTTGACATTCTTTTTCTTGAGCTTCTTCTTTCTACATTGCGAAATTTCCTCAAGATCCGATTTTGTCATATTTGGCAAGTTACACATAATTTGCAATCGGGCCTAGATTATATTATGTTTTATGAATTACTATTCCACTAATACTCTCAGGTTTGCTTTGTCGTAGATTTCTCTGAGAAGCCTAATTCCCTGAGGAGTATAGTGTTTAGCTAGAACGTTTCTTGGGCTTCTACCTTGGAAAATGTCTATGAACCTATCTGGAATTAACGCTTTACCCATCTCCTGACTAAAGAAATCCCTCAAATCATTAGGCTTAAGGCAAACTCCAGACTCTTCTCTTGCTCTATTCCATATCCTCAAGAATCTTGCATGGCCAATAATGAACAGCCTATCATACTTGTTTTTTATGGATTCTTGTTTCCAGTATTCCTCTAAAATCCTCTCAGCTTCCTCATTATAGAAACTTATGCCAGATTGCTTGGTTTCTCGGGAATGGCAGTTCGGAATGACGCATCTTAGATTCCTGTTGATTTCGCTTGTTTTGAGATTCCAAACTTCACTTTTCCTCAGTCCTGAACTAGCTAAGAGAATAGCCATACACTTAACAGTCAAGTCATCTATAGCCTCGATGAACTTTCTAACCTTTGAACGCTCTATCTCCTCTTTAAACTTTAGAGGCCCTGAAGGATGCCTGTAACCGCTCATGAACGTTAACCCTTTGTAATCTCTAAAGTAAGCTTTAAACGCAGAGATTATGTTAGAGACGTAGTCTAAGCAGCATTCTTGTTTCTTTTTCTCAATGTACTCTTGCACATCTCTGTCAGTAACAATTTTTCGATTAATCATAAATGTTCGAATCTTGCTTGTGTAATGATAGACTGTTCCTTGACTTAAATTTAATTTAGCCTTTGCAAACAGCTTAAAATTCTCTAAATCCCTCAGAAATTTCTTATTATTCGAAAAGCTGACTGTTGTCGCCGGTTCAAACCCGGCCCTCGGCACATTGATGAAATTTGACGTGTACTTTAGATTTTTGCTGCTCGCAAAATGCACGGAAATCCCTGAGTTTTGAATAGGGACGCGAAGAATCAGAAAGAGCATATACGAACAGCCTCTAATGCGCTCGCGCGCGCTTATACTAGGGTTAGTTCTTCTGGCTTCTCCTTTCACGGTCGACTTGGCAGTCTTTATAGAGATAATACCGTTTTTAATGATAACAACCGTTATTTTCTGACGCTTCATCATGAGAGGTGGCGTATCAAAAGTTGGTGGCGCACTTCTGCTACTGACTTACGTGCTATTCCAATTACTAATCATTTAGGTAAAGTTCGGGAAACAGTCACAAGGTTTAGTTATAAGAACAAATCAATCCATTGAAAAGCAGGAAAAGTAAGAGAGGTAGGCGATTGTGAAGCGAGAGAACGAAAATGAAGTTGAGGAAACGCTTGACCCCGATGACTGGGAAGCTATGCGAAAACTAGGTCACAAAATGCTCGACGACATGATTGATTATATGGAAACCGTTCGAGAACGACCTGTCTGGAAGCACGTCCCCGAACAAGTCAAAGCTCACTTCCGCAGTTCTGTCCCACGTAATTCTCAGCCGCCAGAAAAAATTTATGAAGAGTTTGTGGAAAAAGTGCTGCCTTACCCGATGGGGAACATTCATCCTCGGTTTTGGGGTTGGATCTTGGGAACGGGAACGGTTATGGGTGCCTTCGCTGAGCTGCTGGCAGCCTCCATGAACACGAACACGGGTGGCGGCGCTAACCACGTTGCTAATCACGTTGAGAAACAGGTGCTTGACTGGATCAAAGAAATGTTGGCGTATCCCATATCAGCCAGTGGTGTGTTGACCAGCGGCTGCTCAGCTGCAAACATCATAGGATTAACGGTTGCTCGAAACGCAAAGGCAGGTTTTGATGTTCGCCGCAAAGGCCTCCAACGCGCCCAGCAGAGGATGGTGCTTTACGCATCCCGAGAAATTCACAGTTCAATCCAGAAAGCCGTTGAACTACTTGGACTGGGCAGCGAAGCACTACGCCTTTTGCCTGTCAACGATTATTACCAGATTGACCTCGAAACATTAAAAGCAGCCATCATAAAGGACCGAGAAGACGGTTGCACACCCTTCTGTGTGGTTGGAGCGGCGGGAACAACCAACACGGGAAGCATTGACAATCTGGATGGGCTTGCTGACCTCTGTGAACAAGAAAAATTGTGGTTCCATGTTGACGGCGCATTTGGTGCATGGGCTGCCCTAGCGCCCAGAGCCAGAAGCAAAGTTGTTGGGATTGAACGGGCTGACTCACTAGCGCTGGATTTGCATAAGTGGATGTACATGCCGTATGAAATCGGTTGTGTACTTGTACGGCATGAGGAGCAGCACCGTAAAGCTTTCTCCTTGACGCCTGATTACCTTGCTCACGGAGAAGGCAGACTGGGTCTGACAGGAGGTGATTTGCCTTGGTTCAGTGATTATGGCTTTCAGCTTTCACGTGGTTTCCGAGCGCTAAAGGCTTGGATGTCACTTAAAGAGCATGGCAGCCGCAAGTACGCGCGGATAATACAGCAGAACATAGATCAGGCTTTTTACTTAGGGGAGCTGGTGAAGGCTGCGCCAGAACTGGAGCTTTCTGCTCCGGTTTCGCTTAATGTTGTCTGTTTTCGTTACGTTGCTCCCGCGATGGATGATGATGCGCTGGATGAGCTTAACAAGCGGGTTGCCGTTGAGTTGCAGGAGCGGGGCGTAGCCGTTTTAAGTGGAACTGTCATCAGGGGCAAGTATGTTCTGCGTGCAGCAAATGCAAATCATCGTAGTTGCCGTGAAGACTTTGATGTTCTCGTTAGGGAAGTGATACGGATAGGAAAGGCGTTGACATCTGACCGTCAGCCGTAGCCGCTAAATCTTTTGTCTCTTGCATGTTTGCGGGCTTGTGGAAGAACGTTTGATGATTAAAGTTGGATGTGTCTTTGGCGGATAATATATCGATTTTTGGAATATGTCGGTTTGTAAAACAAGCTAT
>CAZJQR010000016.1:9736-27377 GCA_964548345.1 uncultured Candidatus Bathyarchaeia archaeon
ATAACACGTCAACAGTTGTACACAACTACACAAAGGTCGAAACAAATGAAAGCAACAAAACAAAACGCCACATGCACACTGCAACTAAGCAGCGGAAAACAAAAACCAGCCGAAGACGCATTCGAAATCGCCATAACTGAAACGGTCGACGAGATTCTCTCCTCATTCCGCAACCTGGACAAAGAAGCCGTTTACCTTCGCTTAGAAAACACTTTCAAGATCAAGAAACAAGAGATTCCCTGCAAAATCGAAAACTTCGTGGACGCAATTGAGCAGATGTTCGGAGTTGGAGCAAAACTTATTGAAATTAGGGTAACAGAGGCACTTCACAAGAGGATTCCAGAATTCATTTTCTTCCCTAAAAAAGGCGACGTTGATTTCAAGGAGTATGTAACCAGCCTGCGCGCTTTCATGTTGTATGCTTTATAAGTTTACGCGCCAACTTTTTCCGTGAAAAAACCGGTTTTTGGTAGATGTGTTGAACAGTTACTTTGCCAAGGTTGGTTGAGAGCAAAACGTGGCTGAGGTTAGGATTTTGCATGGGGCATGGTGAGTTTAGTGTTGCCGTGTCTTTTCTGGTGTACGCGTTGATATGACTGTTGTATGCATGAACCTTTATATCATTGTTTAGGTTGTATAAAGACTCAAGATACAGCCCCAAACAAAACGTTAAACACAAATGGAATGATAAAAAATGGGCAACATACAAAAAGAAGTTCAAGTCAAACTGGCAAAAGGCTTACTAGACCTTATTGTTCTACAGTTTTTGAACAATCAGCCAATGCACGGTTATCAAATAATCACAAAAATCCGCAAAAGCTTCGGCGTCTACTTCGGACCAAGCACAATCTACCCGCTGCTCGCCACACTCGAAAAGAAAGGCCACGTAACCAGCGAATGGAACATGAAAACAGAAAGACCAAGAAAAATCTACAAACTCACAAACGAGGGACACAACCTGCTGAACTTCACCGAAAACTCGTTGAACCTGCTATGCCAGAAAATCGGAACAAACGGCGCACCTCAGATGAACGTCGAAGCAGGATCAATGCAGCATTTCCAAAAGAAAGCAAGCTTCATGCCAACACTGGCAAAATAACTCGCTCTCTTCCCATTATTTTGCTACCTGCACCCGTATAAATTAAATTCACATAAGAAAAGGGAATTCTCGTTAAACTCGCAAATGTTGGCTGGTTTCCAACACGTCTTGTAACGTGTTTTTGAAGGTTTTGGTTATGTCTTCAAGATAGATAGCTCTGCTTTTGATGCCTTTTTGAACCGCGCCGGCAGCGATGAAACATGCGCCTATCGTTTCGCTTATCGGTGTAGGTTCTGGAAAAACTATCAAGGATACTCCGATTTTTATGAGGCGAGACTTGTTGCCTTCCCGCCACAGTTTCTTTGTAGCCACGGCAGCGTTTGCAGTGCTTTTTACTGCCCCAAGCAGGTCGATGTAACTTTCACTTAGTTCGTTCAAAGCTTTAGATACCTTTTTAGCTTGCTCAGGCTTCATTGGGCATAACCTTACTCTGGATATAGTAACTTAATAACACAAAAGCTTTCGTATGCCAAAGGATGATGCTTCAACGCTTTTTCGTTCTTGCGAGGTGACGTTTTTTATTAAACCACCTGAAATTCGAAGATACCACGGTGGACGCTTTCGCAGTAAATTGTCAATTTCGCGGCTGGTGCAAGACCTTGGGAAAACTCATCCGTCAGTAGTGTTGTATTGTATGATTGAGAACACGTCGTATTTGTCTCCAATGGCTTTCCGCCCGTTAAGATAACCAAGTTCTATAATAAAGCCTATGCCGACCACTTCTCCGCCCAGTTTCTCAACCAAATCAATGTTTGCCTTAATGGTGCCGCCTGTCGCCAGCAGATCGTCAATAAGTAAAACTTTTTGTCCCTGCTCAATGGCGTCTTCATGAATCTCTATGGTGTCGCATTCGTACTCCTTCTTGTAGGAAAAGTCCACGCATTTGAAGGGCAGTTTTCCCTTTTTCCGCACTGGAATAAACCCGACTCCGAGCTCATAGGCTAACGCTGCGCCTACGATGAAACCTCTGGCCTCATTCGACACTATAACGTCTATTTCCTTACCCCTATAATGGGCAGCTAGTAGCTTAATGCATTCTCTGAAGCAGCTCTTATCCTTCAGAAGCGGAGTTATATCCCAGAAAACCACACCTTTAAACTCAGGTATTCTTCGAACTTTCGACTTAAGGTCTAACTTGCAAGTTTCAACTTTTTTCATTTCCAATTTCCCCTAAAGAAACGCGCCCTTCAACGCGTCTTTGCATTCGCAGCTGCGTTCTTTCGGCAAACGTGAAGCGGCTTCCAAGATTATTCGTTTCACTTTTTCAACACTCGCCTTCATCGTAGCTACAACCTCATCTGCGCACACTGGATGATCCTTCCACACGTCATAATCCGTAACCGTGGAAATCGAAGCGTAGCACAATTCAGCTTCGCGTGCCAGAACACACTCGGGAACAAGCGTCATGCCGATTATGTCTGCGCCCCAGCTCCTGAAAAGTCTCGACTCGGCTTTAGTTGAAAAGCGTGGGCCTTCAATGCAAACGTACGTTCCAGTATCGTGCGCGCGGACGCCTATGTCCTTGGCTATGGCGATAAGTGTCTGCCTCATTTCAGGGCACATCGGTTCCGCCACTGATATGTGGCACACTTTCTTACCCGTGTAAAACGACTGTTCACGCTTGGTTGTTCGGTCAATAAACTGGTCAACAAACACGATGTCGCCTGGCTTGTAATCTTCCTTTAATGAGCCGACGGCTGAAGGCGCAAGAATCCGCGTAACGCCTAGCTTCTTCAAAGCGAAAATGTTAGCGCGAGAATTAACATCTGTCGGTCTTATCGTGTGCTTCTTTCCGTGCCGCGGCAAAAACGCCACACGCCTCCCCTCCAAATCACCTATTGTAATTGCGTCAGAAGGGGCGCCGTACGGCGTGTCAACGGTTACTTCTTCAACGTTTTTGAGCAGTTCGGGGTCGTAGAGACCTGTTCCGCCTATTATGCCGATTTCAGCTTGCATGGAAGTTTACTTCGACCATTCCACTTATAAAAATAGCGACGGAAACGGCGAAAGCCAAAAATTTTGGTGTCGGCGCGTTTTGCGGACGCTTAATAAAAGAGCCATCTCTCAATATTGTTAGGAGAATGGTTTTGTGCAAAGCGAACCCAGAACAGAAAGGAAACCGAATAGGCTGATACATGAGAAGAGTCCGTATCTGCATCAGCACGCTTACAACCCTGTGGATTGGTATCCGTGGAGCGAAGAGGCTTTTGAGAAGGCTAAAGCGCAAGACAAGCCAGTTTTCGTTTCCATAGGCTACTCGTCATGCCACTGGTGTCACGTCATGGAGAATGAAAGTTTTGACGACGATGAAGTGGCTAAGCTCTTGAACGAGGCGTTCATCTGTATAAAGGTTGACAGAGAAGAAAGACCTGACCTTGACAGTGCTTATATGACAGTGTGCCAAGCGATGGGCCGAAGTTGCGGCTGGCCGCTTAACATCATAATGTCTCCGGACAAAAACCCGTTCTTCGCAACCAGCTACATCCCCAAAAACAACAGGTTCGGTCTGGTGGGCATGGTTGACCTTGTTCCTCAGATTGAAGAAATCTGGAAAACGCGCAGGTCCGACTTGGAAAACCTAGGCAACGACATCAAACGCCGAATAGAAACCTTCGAAAAAAGAACGCTGGGAACAGAATTGGGAAAGGACGTTTTGGATGATGCCTACCAGAAGCTTGTCCTAAACTTCGACGAGCAGAACGGCGGATTCGGGCGTGCTCCCAAGTTCCCCACTCCCCATAACCTGCTTTTTCTACTGAGATACTGGAGCCGAACCAAAGAGAAAACCGCTTTGACTATGGCGGAGAAGACCTTGCGAGCCATGCGGTTAGGTGGCATCTTTGACCAGGTAGGCTTCGGCTTCCACCGCTACTCCACGGATGCTGAGTGGCTGGTTCCGCATTTTGAAAAGATGCTTTACGATCAAGCGTTGTTGGCGCTGGGTTATACAGAGGCTTTTCAAGTCACGGGCGCTGGCAAGTTCAAAGTAACCGCCAAGGAAGTCTTGGAGTACGTGCTAAGAGATTTAGCTTCGTTAGAAGGCGGTTTCTACGCGGCTGAAGATGCAGACAGCGAAGATGAGGAGGGCAAGTTCTACGTGTGGACTGAAAAGGAAATCAGAGAAGCCCTATCGCCTGAGGATGCGGATTTGGCGGTTAGGCTGTTCGGCGTCAAATCGATGGGAAATTACGGTGAGGCGGTTCGAAAGCGAAACGGGGTAAATATACTTCATTTCGCAAAACCGCTGGAGCAAGTTGCCTCGGAATCGCAGTTAACCCTCGAGGAACTTATTGTGAGGCTGAGAAGAGTGCAGAATTTGCTTTTCAAAGCCCGAGAAAAACGGGTTCACCCAGCTAAGGATAACAAGATTTTGGTGGACTGGAATGGTTTGATGATTGCTGCTTTGGCGAGAGCTAGCAGCGTTTTCAGTGAACCGCGCTACCTGCAAGCCGCAGTCAAAGCAGCTGGTTTCATTTTGGAGAAGATGAAGGATAAAAACGGAACGCTGTATCATCGTTACGCGAAAGGGGAAAGGGCGATAGAAGGGTTTCTTGATGATTACGCCTTCTTTGTGTGGGGGCTGGTGGAAATTTATGAAGCCTGTTTTGAAGAGGAATACTTGCAGGCGGCGGTGGCGTTGACGAAGGCGATGGTTTTGAGGTTTTGGGACGACAATTCCGGGGGCTTCTACTTCACGACTAAAGACGCAGAGAACGCGGTGCCCAGAAGAAAGCAAGTTTATGATGGCGCGCTGCCTTCAGGCAACTCCGTGGCGCTGCTGAATCTGCTGCGCTTGGCACAGTTGACTGGAGACCCGAAGCAAAAGAAACTTGCAAGTCAAACAATTAAGGTGTTTTCTGAAGATGTGAAGAGAGCGCCTGCCGCGCATACGTTTATGCTTGTTGGCGTGGACTTTGCCGTTGGACCAGCCTACAACGTCATTTTAGTCGGTGCCCCGCAGGAAGACAGCATGCATAAAATGCTGGGCTCTTTGAAAGCGAGTTATCTGCCGAACATGGTGATTTCGCTGCGGTCGCCCAGCGCAGCTGGTTTGGGCTACGAGAAAATTGAGGATAAGGCTACTGCTTACGTGTGCCGTGACCAGACATGTATGCCTCCGACGAATAAGATAAAGAAAATGTTGGAGCTACTCGGGCTGTCGTAAGTAAACAGGATGGTTTATGTTGGCGGTGGTCGTGTCCCAAGCTTAAGCTGAAGCGTCATGTCTTGGCCGTTTCGGATTATTGTTACGTTGATTGTTTGGCCTGGCAGAGTATATTCTTCTAGGAAAGTTGAAAGATTGTCCGTGCCAGTGATTCTTGTTCCGCTTAAGGCTATTATTATGTCGCCTCCGATGATGATGGACTGTCCGTCAACTGTGACCCGTTGTGTTCCTCTTTGAAGACCTGCGTCATCAGCTGGTCCGCCGCTTGTGACCTGCGCGATTAGCCATCCATAGGTTACGTTTACATCCATCTTTTTTGCGATATCATAGGTCATATCCGTTCCCGACGCGCCTATCCACGGATGCTGATTGTAAGACCCCTCGATTATCAAGGCTTCAATTTCTCGCAAAATTGCACTTGAGGGGATTGCGAAGCCTAATCCTTGAGAATCACTTACGATGGCGGTGGTTACGCCGACAACTTGACCTTGGTAGTTCAGAAGTGGACCCCCTGAGTTGCCGGGGTTTATAGGCGTGCTTGTTTGTATGACGTTTGCTATTGGGTAGTTTGACGTTTCGTCTGTTATTGTTCTGCCCAGCGCGCTGACTATGCCCGTGGTCATTGACCCCGCTAATCCATAAGGACCGCCGACGGCTACCACTGGGTCGCCAACCTCTAATTGGGATGAACTCACGATTTCAAGAGGCGTGTATTCGCTTTGCGACGCGTTCGCCGAAAGAACTGCTAGGTCAGCGTAAGGGTCTGAGCCGAGAACGGCGGCTTCGTAGCTGTTGCCGTTTATTAATGTCACGGTGATGTTAAGCACGTCTTGGACCACATGACAGTTCGTGATGACAACCATCTGCTCAGTAAAGTTGTAGACGAAACCTGAACCCTGCACCCGCGAATAGTAAGGGCGATTGAAAACGTCATACTGCACCGTGGTTCCTCGGATTACGACGACAGAGTCTTGAACTTCCGCATACAACGGGGCAAGCGAAGCGTTCTCTCCAATGATGTAAGTGCTGTTTTGAGTGGCCGCATCCGGCGTGGACTGGAGATTTGACACTTGCCCTTGAAGGGCTGAGACTTGATTTTGCAGGTCGCTTATACTTCCTGAAAAAGCCAAGTTACTTACAGAGTATCCTACAAGTCCGCCAGCTACGAGGCTAGTTACAATAATAATTGTAATGAGAGTCGCCGAGAAGCGAGGTTTCTTAAGGTTTTGATCGGTCGTCAATTCTATCCGTCATTTGTTTCATAGTTTTTTCTTGCAGGAAGGGCACGTTGTGTCGCCAAGTTGAGTTTTACTGCCACAGTAGGGGCACATGAGCTTCTTTTTCGTTAGATGGAGACCTTTCTTTTCCTTCGTTATTTTTCCATCACTCAGGAAGAGCAGCCTTTCAGTCTGAGAGGCGATGTAGCTGTCGTGCGTTACCATGATTATGGTGGTGCCTTGGTTAATGTTGAGATTCGCCAGCAGTCTGACGATTTCGTACTTGTTTTTGGAATCCAAGTTTCCGGTAGGTTCATCGGCGAGGATTATGGCGGGGTCGTTTGCTAACGCTCGCGCAATTGCCACCCTTTGCTGTTCCCCTGCGCTGAGGCGTTGGGGTCTGTGCTCTTCTCTTCCGGAGAGACCCACCAGTCCTAAAAGCTCGCTTGCTCTTTGCCTTCTTTCGCTTTTAGGTATCTTTGTGCCTTCCATGGGCAGCTCCACGTTTTCTCGGGCGTTCAAGTACGGCAGCAGATTGAAAGTTTGGAAGACAAACCCGATCTTGCCCCTTCGTATCTTGTAGAGCGCCTTTTCAGGCAGTTTCGTGACATCAACGTCGTCCAAAAGAACCCTGCCGCCAGTTGGCTTGTCAAGGCAGCCTAACACGTTCAACAGTGTGGTTTTGCCTGAACCAGAGGGTCCCATGATTGCGGTGAACTCGCCTTTGTTCACTTGAAGATTTAGGTTTGAAAGGGCTTGGACGCTGCGTTTGCCAAGCGAGTAGGCTTTGGACAGGTTTTCAAGTTTTATTACCCCTTCACTCATATCTCATAGCCTCCGCAGGTTTTGTTCTGGATGCTCTCCACGCGGGGTACAGGCTCCCCAACGTGCCCAAGAGTACAGCGCCTCCAAGCGCGATTAATACGAGTTCAGGAGTTAGAGCCATTGAAGCAGTTGTTCCCGAATTCGCCGCCGAAGTGAACCTGGATGCGAAAGTAGCTTGGCTTACGGCAGGAAGCAGCAACTCTGATAGTGTTGGTGCGGCGACGCTGGCTATGGAGATGCCAACCAGACCTGCCATCAAACTCAAGAAAACTCCTTCGAGCATGAACTGGCTCATCACGGTCCAGTTGCTGAAACCTATAGCCTTAAGGGTACCAATCTCTTTCGTTCTTTCGCGTACAGTATACAACATTACGAACAAGACTATCAAGCTTGTAGCTGCAACTGCGACGATTATCTCTTGAACTGCGACACTTTGTGTTTGTGCAACGGTTGATTCTGCATTGTCTAATGCTGTTTCATAGGTTGTCTTCATAGCCTCAAGTTGGTCTAGGCTTTGTTGTCCGGTAGTGACTGAAAGCTCTGGATGCAAGGAACTTATGGCGGTAGCAACCTCAGTCACCACATCACTGTCATCAGCGAACACTGTTAGGCTGGTTATGTATCCAGTATTGTTAGTCGCTGACTGAGCGTCAGATAGGTTCATGCATAGAGTTGTTATATCCTCAACTCCCGATGGTTCATAGACACCTATCACCTCAAAAGATTGATCCAGAATGTCAATTGTGTCACCTACTCCTGCATCGAAAAATGCTGTGTTGTTTTCGCTTAGAAGCACAACGCCGCTGTCCCCTGCTTGCAGGTTTCTGCCATCAGTAATGTTCGTGGGTAGAATAGGGTAGTTATCGACAACGTCAGAAGCCAATGGAATACCTTCGATTACGTAATCCGGGACAAGAGTTGTGAAACTCTGTCCAAATCGTTCTATTGTTTGGTCTGTTCCTTCTGAAGCCTGCAGGCTGGGCACAACAGCGGCAACACTTTCGATGGAGCTAATGTCCTCATAGAGGGTTTCGTTCATTGCAGTAGTTCCCCCACGGCTGAATGCGCCGCCGCCAAACTGGCCAGGCATAGAGCCACCACCGAACCGTCCAGGAGTAAATCCTGAGCCTCCGTTAGGTGGTGTAAAATCGGAATCTCCGAAATCTGGAAGGCCAGAAGGAGTAAAACCGAAGCCTTCAAAGCTGGGGGCTAGACTGCATTCTATTTGTGTTAGTGTTTGGTTGATTGTTGCTTCGGTTTGAGTAATTGTGTTGCTGAGGTTTTGGGTTAGGGTTTCTGTTGATGCCTGATTTGATGTGATGCCTGCTGGAATGGAGATCATGATTGCCATGCAAAATCCTAAGGCGATAATCACTAACAACGCTCTTACTTTACGTCTCGAAATATTCATAACAGCTCTAGTTAAGACACCCAACGAATTCACCTTTCAAAGTATTCCAGAAAAAAAGGACAACCAAAAAGGGAGGCTTTCGAGAGGAGAGAATGCTTCTTGATGTAATGTCTTTGGCGGGTCAATCTCGTGACCTTGATGGCTTTTATTGTTCCTATCTCCCTTCTTAGTTGTCTTTTCTTGGGTCTATGGACAATTATTATTAAACGATTTTTCAAAATTATACCAAAATCTTGCCCTAATTGAAATAGTGCAAAATTAGTCTGCGGCTATGATTCAGGTTTAATGCTCTTTTCGCTTTAGAAGTTTTGTTACCGCTTTGAGGTAGAATCGGGATTTAAACAAAAAAGAGAAAAAAAGAGGCAGCTGCTTCCAGTACATATTCAATAAGTTGAGGTGCTGAGTATGGTTAAGGCTTGTCAATCACTGTTCTCGTTAGGATAATTATTTGTGTCACTTTCGCCCCGTCGATATTCACCGTTACAGTCGCGTATCCAGTTGTGTCTTTTTGCAGTGTTAAAATTGCGCTGGTTGCTTTTGTGACAACGTTGCCTTCTGCATCGATTACGGTTTTGAGTATTGGTCTTATTGCTGTGGCGTTGTAGCCGTCGTTGATGAGGTTTTGCACGTCTGTGTCGTTTTCTGCTATGCTGGTTACGGTCTGCTTGAATTCTTCGCTAACTTCGATTGACCCAAAGCCTCCGAAACCGTGTCTTCCAAACCGCATGCCACGCACTCCAAATCCTGCGCAATTGTAGTTCCAGCTTGGAAGAACAGTTTCATTCGCTTCTTGAGTGACTACTGTGTCTGCCGTATCAGACGCTTGAGTGGTTAATGAAGTATCTCCGGTTTCAGTTGCCTTTGCCATCTGCGGTATCAATATGACGCCACTTACTATCGCAGCTATAGCCACCACCGAAAATAAAGCCAAAGCCTTGCTTTTTCCGTTTATAATCCGTCACCTCCATTTGCCTTGTCTGCTCTGCTTTTTGACGGCAATGTATTAAGCGATTTTTCAAAATTATACCAGATTTTCTTCAAAATCTATACAAACTCAGGTTTGAGTTAGTGCCGCGAGTCAAGGAACACGTTTATTACTCAAACGCAAATAGGGTTAGTTAAAACTCCTCAAACAAGCGTGGCGGTAAAGATTGGCTGATAGAGCGCGTTCGTTAAGGTACCTGCTTGGATGGCTCATTGCTGGCACTAGAGGTGGCCCGACTCGTGCCAAAATAATTGAGATCTTAAAAGAAACGCCGCAGAACGCCAATCAGCTAGCGAACCAACTTGGAATGGATTATAGAACGATAAGGCATCATCTCAAAGTTCTTGAGAAAAACAGGGTAGTTACCACCGCCGGAGAAGGGTATGGAACCACCTACTTCTTATCTCCAGCAATGGAGGAGAACTACGGGATTTTTGAGGAGATTGTGAAAAGAATGTGGAAAAAGTAGAAAAAGGAGAAAAAACAATGAGCAGCCATATGAATAAGAACGTGAAAATTTGGTTAGTAATAACCGTAACTTTGGTAGCGATAGCGCTCATAGCGGCTTTTTGGGCGACAGCTGCCTTTCCATTTTCACCACCCGATTTTCCCGAGAGACGGTTTCCAGCTTCGGGGCAGATTCTTGGCGACTTTGAATTTTTCTATGTAGCGCAAACGGTTCTTTCCACGGTTAACATTGCGCTTCTAATTTTCCTGCTGACCACATACATTGACATATACAGGAAGACACGGTCACAGTTCACGATTGGGCTAATAATATTTTCACTGGTTTTCCTTTTGAACGCCCTCACTGCCAACCCATTATTCATCTGGATTTTTGGTTTCCGAGCGTTTGGTCTAGGACCCTTCGCCCTGTTGCCCGACCTATTTGAGTTCATAGCATTAACTGTTCTGCTATACCTCAGCGCCAAATACTAAGAAGGCTTAAGGGAACAGCCATGAAAAAGAGAGTGTTCATCTCAGGTCCCATTCTGGGCATGGAAACCAACCAAGGCTACAGGGAAACAATCACCGAAATCTGCGTGAAACTGGGTTTCGACGTGATTGACCCGTGGCGCCGCGAAAAAATCCTCTATAGCGGCAAAGAAAAGTGCTGGTGGCCCAACGTTCCCGCCTCTGGCTTTGTCCAAAGAGACCTGGAAGACGCTGAACGCTGCGACGTCATGGTTGTCTATTTGCCCAAGCTTTCCGCGGGAGCGTGCATGGAACTGTTCTACGCCAAGCGCAAAGGCAAGAAGATCATAGTGGTTTCAGAAATGAAGTGTTTAAGTCCATGGATCATAATACACTCGGACGCCATAGTGAAAAGCTTCAACGACCTGGAAGACGCGCTGAAAAAAGTCCAATAGAACCACGACTAATTCTAAACAGATCGATGGTTCCAAGGGGATTCACGGCTCTTCCCTGCAGATTACATTCAGTTTTTGTCCCAAGCAGCTAGCCACACGCGCCAGCGCAGCCCTAAACAACACGCCTACGTGGACTTACTGCGACTTTTCAGGACATTCCACGACTTTTTGCGACAGACAAAGACTTGAGAAAAGCCCGTTTCACAGCCTGAACAGTGAACAGGGCGCAGAACACAAACAACAGCACGATAGAGGGAGTATAGACAAAATCGCAACAGAGCGCAAGCCTATCGGTAGAGAATTCTTTATCAGTTTAGAAGCGCTAAGGGATTGTTGATGTGGTTGTTTTGGTTGAAAGCCATAGAACTGTGAAGAAGAATTTTGAGACGGAAATGTGGGTTGACGGAGAAAAGTTGCCGTTGAACCATTTTGTTCAGGAAACAGTAGCCAACGTCATGTTGGGTTTTTCGAAAACACTCAAAGGATTAGACAGTGTCCCAGAAAAAATCGAAATAAAAATCAAAAAACTAGGCAAGCCAGTTGAAGTGGACGCACACACGTACCCCTGACGCAACCCTCAAGCTGAAACCCAAAAGTCGTTGAACACATTGCAAGGCATTTACGTCCTGATAATCCAAGTAACCAAAGACATAAACTTGAACATAGGCGCACTGGGCAAAATAGCCTTCACAAAAGGCTTATACGCCTACGTTGGCTCCGCACAAACCAACCTGGAACAACGAATAAAACGACACCTCAGAAAAGAAAAACGCAGATTCTGGCACATCGACTACCTACTCGACAACCCAGCAGCAAAAATCACCAAAGTCCTCTTCAAAAAAGCAAACAAAACAGAAGAATGCAAAACCGCTAAAATCATCAGCAAAAAAGCGAAGCCAATACCCAACTTCGGCAGCTCAGACTGCAACTGCAAGAGCCATCTATATCACATAAAAAACTACACACTCCTTCGAGAAACCATGCAAGAGTTCCCCGCAGAAACATAACGCTTTTTAAGAGACAACAGCAAGGATACGATAGCTCTACCTAAAGCGGTTGTAGTCTAGTTTGGCTAGGACATCAGCCTGCCACGCTGACGACCCGGGTTCAAATCCCGGCGACCGCACCAATTTTTTGGAGCAAAACGTGAAATCTGCAGGCAAACGGTTTAATTTCTTATACGCTAGCTCGCTTAAGCGCCAACATAGATCCCGCGAAAAAGACCAAACCGAAGCCCAGAAGCGCCAGAAAAGACAGCCAAGGAAAAGGTTGTCCCAAAGCAGCTGCTCGCAAGCTCTCGCTTGAGTGCGTAAGGGGTAACACGTACAAGATAGCCTTTACCGTGTCTGGCAACTGGCTCAGCGAAAAAAATGTTCCGCTGAGAAACGTCATGGGTAAAATCACTAAGGTGCTGAAGGTGCCCATGTCTTGATGCGACTTCGCCCACAAACCGACGAGAACTCCTAGAAAGGAAAATACGAAGCAGGAGGTAAGCAAGACCAAAACGAAAAGTGGGCTAACTATCAGCGTGGGTGAAATGGCAATACCCACTAATAATAATGCGACAGAAGCGATTAAGCCTCGCACCACGCCAATCAAGGTTTTCCCCACAGCCAGTGAAAAGAGGCTGATAGGCGACAACAAGTATTCGTCGAAGCACTTGTAGAAAAGCCGGTCCACATGTAGTTTCATTCCAGCACCATTATAACTGCCTGTCATGGCGGTAAGGGCGATTATGCCTGGAATAACGAAATCAAGATAACTGTAACCCCCAAAGCTGATTCCCCGTCCCAAGCCAAAGCCGAAAGCAACAAGATAGAGAATAGGGCTAACAATGCTGGTGGCAAGAGTCCGAAGCCAATGGCGCCTCAGAAATCGCAAATCCACCCACAAAACCGAGTAAATGTCACTCAGCACACTAACCATTTAATCACCCTGCACCTTTTGTCCCGTTTCCTCCACAAAAACGTCTTCAAGGTTTGAATCCCGAATAATTATGGTTTTGACTTCAGGAGGCAAGTTTTGAACATAACGTGTCGCCTCAGCCCGGTCAGCAAAATACTGATAGCGAGTCTCCTTATTGTTCACAAGCGTCTCCACAGTTATCAAACCTAACTTTCGGCGCAGTTCCAAGGGCTTGCCAACCGCGATTAAACGTCCCTGATGAAGTATGCCCACACGTTGACAAAGCGCTTCTGCCTCCTCAATGTAGTGAGTGGTAAGGAATATTGTGGCGCCGTCAAGGTTCAAACGGCGTATCAATTCCCATAGACGACGTCGTGTCTGAGCATCCAATCCCACGGTTGGCTCATCAAGAAAGAGCACTTTGGGACGGTGCATCAAAGAACTGACAATCGATACACGTTTTTTCATACCGCCTGAAAGCTCGTCTACTATTCGGTTAGCGTGCTCCGTGAGCTCCACGTAATCAAGCCACTCGTCGATTCGTTTCTTGCGTTCAGATGAGCCGATGTGGCGCAGGCGAGCACGAAACTCCATGTTTTCTCGCACGGTTAGGTCACGGTCCAAACTAAGATGCTGTTGCACTACGCCAATCATTTTCTTCACTTTATCAGGCTCCTTTACCACGTCAAAACCGTTTACATATGCGCGTCCGGAACTCGGCTTGGTCAGAGTGGTCAGCACGCGAATGGTGGTAGTTTTACCTGCTCCGTTGGGTCCTAAAAAACCAAAGATTTCGCCCTTATGCACCTTTAAATCCAACTCGTCTATTGCTGATATGCCGCCATACTTTTTGGTCAACTTTTCAGTCTCTATTATTTCCCCCAAAGTCTCAGTTCGCTCCTGTTTGATTCGCCCTTGCGAATAGCCAAGCGGCAACGCATCGAAGCCATATACCTATTATACTCTAATTAGCCCTTTATATCATCATACTCTGATAGCGCCACGACATGCCTGAGGATGGGATGACTTGAAAAAAATAAAATTCGGTGTTTTCCTTCCCTTCTACGCCTTTGAACTTGCAGAGGCGAAGCCCCTATCGCCTTTCGACTGTGTTCAGGAAATGGTTCTGGAATGCGAACGATTAGGATACGAGTCCGTTTGGTTAGATGACCATTTAATGTTCGGAAAACAACCTATCCTCGAGTGCTGGACCACCCTCGCGGCGCTCTCAACCATAACCTCAAAGATACGGCTGGGCACAATGGTCACATGCAACTCCTTCAGAAACCCAGCTTTACTCGCCAAGATGGCGGCCACCCTCGATGTCATATCAAACGGCAGGTTAGAGTTGGGCATCGGCGCTGGAGTGCAGAAAGACGAACACATCGCTTACGGAATGCCTTTTCCCGCGCCACGTGACAGGATAGCCCGCATGAAAGAGTCCGTGGAAATAGTCAAAAAACTGTGGATTGAAGAAAAGGCAAGCTACGAAAGCAAGTATTACCGAGTAGACGAAGCGGTGTGTGAGCCTAAGCCCCTGCAGAAGCCGCATCCGCCTATAACGATTGGGGGCGGTGGAGAAAAACTAACGTTGAAAGTGGCGGCGCAACACGCAGACCGATGCGATGTGGGATACGTGCCCTCCTTGGAACTGTACCAGCACAAACTAGACGTTTTAGAAAGCCACTGCAAATCCTTGGGCAGAGACTGCCATGAAATAGAGCGGTCATGCTGGCTCGGCGGCCAAATTTTCATTGCCCCCGACCGAAAAGAGCTGGACGAAAAAGTTTTGCAGTGGAAGCCGACGAACGTTTCCGTGGAAGATTTTAAAAAGCACAGTTTCATAGCTACTCCAGAAGAGTGTAGACGGAAAATCCAGCAGTACGCGGATGTGGGTGTAACGTATTTTATGCTGTTTTTTGGAGGTCTCCCAGACGTGAGCGGCTTGAGACTTTTTGCCAAAGATGTTGTTGATTGTTCCTAAAAAAAGAGAAAACGTTGTTTAAGTAAGCGCCTAGCTGGTTAGTTCTTCAACTTCTTTTTTGCCCTCAGCCAGTTCTTTTTCCTGCTGCTTGTCATTCATCAACAGCAGAGTCTGGAATTCTCCGACATGCGTCTTTTCTTCCTTAGCTATGTCAAGCAGAATCGCCTTTACATACTGGTTCTCGGTTAACGCCGCCATCTGCTCGTAAAGGTTCACAGCATCCAACTCGGCGATGATTGCCGCTCTAAGTATTTCTTTGTTCAAATCTTCTTTTCTTATTTTTTCAAGATTTATAGGAATTTTCGACAACAAACTTCTTCACCTCCTTTCTTTGAAAAGCATTATAAGAGTACATAGTTCAAATAGAAAAAGGTTAAAATCCCAGCTCTGGGTTTGAAATTGACTTAAACCCTTGTCCCACCTCTTCAATTATCTTATTTATGTGGTAGTTTTCTCACGTAGTACGTTTTTCCTTCACATTGGAGTTCTACCAAATTGTTTTCACCTAAAAGTTTCTCGACGACTTGCCAATCCGCATCAGCCTTTTCTAAAAGCTTTTTTACTGCTTCCTCGCGCATAGGATGCACAGCTGTTATACTCAGCAAATCCTCTTCAACGTTTCCAGTAGAGGCGAAAGCATTTCCTTCATAACCCATTAAATATTCAACTCTGTTAGCTCCAAGTTTTTTGGAAAAGGCTTGAAAAGCAGCGTTCACGGCGTCTTCTTTGGCGTGTTTAACCCATTTTTCTGTTGGCGGTCTTGTCGGAATTGCGATGTATGCCTTGTTCAGCTTTTTCAGCTCTGCTAGGAACCCTGCTATCCTTTCGACCTCGTCTCCATAGTCTATGTTTCCTATGAGCATGGTTTCGCTGACAACTGTTCCTCGAAACTCCTCTGTGAACTCCCTTATGCCTTCCAAAACAATGTTTAATCTTAAGTCTCTGTGGGGTCTGTTAACTTTCCGCCATAAATCTTCGCTGACAGCGTCCACTTTCAAAGAGACAAAGTCAGCTTTACGTAAATCTTCTTTCACATCGTCCCGCCAAAGTAGCGAAGCGTTAGTTATTACAGCTATGGGCAGTCCTGTTTGCTTTAAAGAGGATAATTCCTTAGATAGGTTAAGGTCTAGAGTTGGTTCTCCATCTGACACGAATGTAAGATAGTCAATTCTTTCGTTTCTCACTGTGGCTTCATGGACTTTTCTTTTAACCGCTATCGAAAGGTCTTCTGGTTTGTAGAAAATTTGCCTGCCAACAGTGATATTAGTGGTTTTTCCCACTTGGCAGTAAACGCATGAATACGAGCATGTTTTAGGTGTAATATTGTTTATTCCTAAACTTCTTCCCAGACGTCTTGATGGCACTGGACCGAAAGCGAGTGTTTTCATGTCTTGCAAATTAGCCATTTCCAAGGTTAAAAGAATCTTTACAGCGTTTCCAGATATTTTCAATTTCTTTTGCAACATTGCTCTCTGGAGCGTACTCCATAATGGTTTTCCCGTTGACCATGGCTTCGGTAACTTTTAGGGTAAAGGGAATTCTGCCAACAACTTCTATGCTGTTTTCTTTACAAAACCTCAAAATTTTTTCAGTGTTATCTTTGTTTATATCGTACATGTTCACGCAGACAAGGGGCGTAACGCTAAAATGCTCTATCAGTTGCAACGCCCTTTGAAGGTCATGGATTCCAGACATCGTTGGTTCAGTAACTACCAAACCAACGTCCACACCTGTGACTGAAGCTATTACAGGACAACCAATTCCAGGTGGACCATCTATTATGATTAAGTCGCTGTTCTCTTTTTCGGACAATATCCTAGCATTTTGTCTGACCAAAGTGACAAGTTTTCCTGAATTTGCTTCGCCTGGACTAAGCAAAGCATGCGCCATAAAGCCATATTTCGTCTTTGAAATGTAAGCATACCCAGAAACGCGTTCAGTCATAGTTATTGCATCCGCTGGACAAATGGCGGCGCAGACGCCGCATCCTTCGCAAGCAACAGGGTCAACTTCAATGGCTTCGGTTATGGCATCGAACCTGCATTTTTCTCTGCAGAAACCGCAATTGTCACACTTTGTTTTGTCGACAACGGCGAGTTTTGAGCCTTTAAACTCTTGCGTTTTAATCACTTCAGGATGCAGAAGCATGTGAAGGTCTGGCGCGTCAACATCACAGTCTGCGAGAACCGCGTTTCTTGCTAAAACCGCTAAGGAAGCAGTGATTGTTGTTTTACCGGTGCCGCCCTTACCGCTTAAAATCGTTAACTGTTTCATTCCTTAACAAGCCTCCTTATTTCGCTGAAAAGTGTCTGAAATTTTTCCTTCCATTCAGGCATTTCCAGGCTGAACGGGGTACCTTTTGAATAAAGTTCAGCTATTCTTCGTTGATAAGGAATTTCAAGAAGTATGGGGATGTTCTCTTCTCGGCAGTACGCGTAAACTTTTTTGTCGCCTATACCTGCACGGTTAACGATGACCCCAAAAGGAACGCTCAGTTTTCTCAAAACTTCCACAGTTATTTTCAAATCGTGCAAACCAAACGGAGTGGGTTCTGTTACCAGAACGCAGAAATCGCTTTCCCTAACCGTTTCAATAACAGGACAGGAAGTTCCGACGGGAGCATCGATAATCACGTTTTTGTTGTCTTCGATTTGCTTTTTAACTGCTTTTATAAGTGGAA